>CAYNOF010000178.1:0-5743 GCA_964398335.1 uncultured Rhizobiaceae bacterium | reverse complement strand
CTGGCTCGGCATCGCGCTCGTCGCGGCGTCGGGTGCCGTCTCCAGCGCCGCCGGCCTCTTCGCCCGTGCGACCACGGTGGATCCCTACACCATGGTGTTCTGGCGCAGCCTGTTCGGCGGTCTGCTGATCGCCGGCTACATCCTGTGGCGCCAGCGCGGCACCGCCAGCGCTGCGATCCGCGCCTCGGGCATCGAAGGCCTGGTCGTCGCGGCCTGCTCGGCCATCGCCACCGTCTGCTTCGTCAATGCGCTCACCCGCACCAGCGTGGCCGCCGTCACCGTGATCTTTGCCGCGGCACCCTTCGCCGCCGCGGTGCTCGCCTGGCTGTGGCACCGCGAGCGGCAGAGCAAGGTGACGCTGGCCGCCAGCGCGCTGGCGCTGCTCGGCGTCGTGCTGACCGTCGATACCTCGCTCGCTGCCGGGACCATTGTCGGCGACATGCTGGCGATGGCGGCGACCGTGCTGATGGCGGCGCTGATGGTGATCGTGCGGCGGCGGCGCGATGTGTCGATGCTGCCGGCCTCGTGCCTGTCGGCGTTCCTCGCGGTGCTGATGGTGGCGCCGGTTTCGCGGCCCTTCGCCCTGAGCGGCGCCGAGTTCGCGGTGCTGGCCGGGTTCGGCGTGCAGTTCGGACTCACCCTGCTGCTGTTGACGATCGGCGCGCGGCTGATCGCGGCGCCGCGCGCGGCCTTGATCGGCTCGCTGGAGATCCCGCTGGCGCCGCTGCTGGTGTTCGTGGCCTTCGGCGAGGTGCCCGGCCCGATGGTCGCGATCGGCGGCGCGCTGGTGCTCGCCGCGGTGATCGCCGACGCGCTGTTCAGCCGCGACTCAACCCAGGGCCCGCGTCAGCGTACGCGCCAGGCGGTCGGCGAAGGCCCGGGCGTCCGCCGGACGATCGCCGTCGAGGACCCGCGCCTCGTCCAGCAATAGGTGCGCGATATCCTGCTTCAGCTCGGCCTTGTCGTCGGGCAACGCGGCGACGGCGGCGATCAGCGGATTGCCGGGATTGATCTCCAGGACAGGCTTCGACGCGGTGGGCAGGCGGCCGGCGCTGGCCAGCAGCTTCTCGAGCTGGCGGTCGAGGCCGGCGGCCGGCGCCACCAGGCAGACGGCGCTGTCGGTGAGGCGGTCCGACACCTTCACCTCGGCCACCGCATCGCCCAGCGTAGTCTTCATGAAGGCGACGAAGCCCTCGATCGCCGGACTCGTCTCTGCCTTCGCCTCGTCCCTGGCGTCGAGCAGGGGGATCTGCGACAGGTCGGCGGCGCCCTGGGTGATCGACTTGAAGGGCTTGCCCTCGAAGGCCGCGCCTGACGTGACCCAGAAGCTGTCGACCTGGTCGGTGAGCAGCAGCACCTCGATGCCGCGCGCGCGGAAGCCTTCGAGATGCGGCGAGGCCTCCAGCCGCGCGAGGTCGTCGCCGACGATGTAGTAGATCGCCGTCTGGTTCGGCTTCAGCGCGCCGACATAGTCCTTCAGGCTGCGCCAGCCCTTGCTGTCCGACGTCGTGTGGAAGCGCGCCAGGCCCAGCAGATGGTCGCGGCGGCCGAAATCCTCGTAGATGCCTTCCTTGAGCACGGCGCCGAAGGCATCCCAGATCTTCGCGTACTTCTCCGGCTCCTTGTCCGCCAGCTTCTCCAGCTCGCTCAGCACGCGGCCGGTGACGGCGGTGCGGATCGCGCCGAGGACCGGGCTTTCCTGGATCATCTCGCGCGAGACGTTGAGCGGGATGTCGGCGGAATCGACCAGGCCGCGCACGAAGCGCAGGTAGCGCGCCAGGATGTCGACGTCGTCGCTGATGAAGACGCGCTTGACGTAGAGCTTGATGCGGCCCTTGCGCTCGGGCTCGAATAGGTCGAAGGGCCGCGTGCCGGGCACGTAGAGCAGCACCGTGTACTCGTGCCGGCCCTCGGCACGGTAGTGCACGGTCAGCGCCGGCTCGTCGAACTGGCCGGCGATGCTGCGGTAGAAGTCGGTGTGCTCCTCGGCGGTGACGTCGTTGCGCGGCCTGGCCCACAGCGCCGCGCCATCGGCGATCTCCGCCGGCTCGGCGCCGGGCTTCTCGACGATGGCGATCGGCACCGGCACATGGCCGGACTGCTCGCGCACCACACGCTCCACGGCGGGGCGCTCGAGATAGGTCTTCGCGTCCTCCATCAGGTGCAGCACGACGCGCGTGCCGCGCGCCGGCGCCTCGGCGGCCTCGGCCGGCGCGACGGAGAAGGTGCCCTTGCCGTCCGACGACCAGCGCCAGGCCTCCTCGCTGCCGGCGCGGCGCGAGATCACCGCGACGCGCTCGGCGACCATGAAGGCGGAATAGAAGCCGATGCCGAACTGGCCGATCAGCTGGGCGCCGGCATTGGCCTCGCCGCTCTGCAGCCGCTCGACGAAGGCGCGCGTGCCCGAGCGCGCGATGGTGCCCAAAGCCTCGACCATCTCGTCGCGGCTCATGCCGATGCCGTTGTCCTCGACGGCGAGCGTCTTGGCCTCGGCATCGATGGCGATGGTGATGCGTGCTTTGGCGTCGTCGCCGAGCAGGGCAGGGGTGGCGATCGCCTCGTAGCGCAGCTTCTCGCAGGCATCGGCGGCGTTGGAGATCAGCTCGCGCAGGAAGACGTCGCGTTCGGAATAGACCGAATGGACCATCAACTGCAGCAACCGGGCGACATCCGCCTCGAAGGCGCGGTTCTCGGACGGCGGTGCGTCTGCGCTCGACATAGACATCCTCTGCTAGCTGGCCTTGGCGATATTGGCTTCGTGCCCTTCCAGCATCGCCCTCATCTGGGCGTGCAGGGCATCGTCGCGGATGCGGGGCAGGGTCTTGCGCAGCTCGCGCACCACCCAGCCCTGGCCGCGGTTGATGAACTTGACCCGCTCGGGCAGGTCGGCGATCGCCGCGGCCTTCTCGTAGAAGGCGCCGGTGACGGCGGACGGCTCCGCCTCCAGCGCGCGGACGGCTCGGGTCAGCACGGCGCACCAATGCGCCTCGTCGTCGCGCACCGCGGCCATCAGCTCGGCCAGCATCTCGTTGCCGGCATCGCGCGCCTCATGCGCCGTGCGCTGGCAGATGCGCGCGCCGGCACGCTCGGCCTCCAGCAGGGTGTTGAGGAAGGCGACCAGCTCGTCCCTCGGGGCGAAGCCCATGTAGGCGTCGCCTGCCTCGTGCGCCGAGCAGGCCGGGGAAGCGGTGTCCTTGGGATCGTCCGACATGCCGGACATGTTGGTTTGCCCGCGTCAGGACGCAAGCCTCGCGTCGCATCCGACACCCGTAGAGGCGGAAATTGACTGCTGACGGCGAGGCTTCAAGATGCCGTCGAACCCCTCGCCGCGACCCCGAGCCACCCGCGGCAACTCCAAGCCATCTGCGGCGAGCATGTGAAACCATTGAATCGGAAGATCCTCGGTCCCTCACTCCAGCCCCAGCGACATCTGGTGTTGCTCGGGCGCCACACTGCCCGGCCGATCCAGGTTGCTGAGCGTCACGCCCAGCAGGCGCACCGGCTTGGCCAGCGGGAAGGCGCCGCGGATCAGCGCCAGCACGATCTGCGCCGCTTCCTGCTTGCTATGGATTGCCGTGGGCGTGCTGCGGCTGCGGGTATGCTGCTCGAAGTCGCGGTAGCGGATCTTGATGGTGAGCGTGCGGCCGGCGATGCCGTTGCGCTCGACATATGTCCAGACGTCGTCGAGCTGCTCCAGGATCGCGCGCTCGACCTCTTCCGTCGTGGTGAGGTCGTCGGAGTAGGTCGCTTCGGAGCCCACCGACTTGCGCTCGCGGTCCGGGTTGACCGGCCGCTGGTCCTCGCCGCGGGCAATAGCAAAGAAGCGCGGGCCGGCCTTGCCGAAATGCTCGGTGAGGAATTCCAGGCTCTGCTGGCGCAGATCGGCACCTGTGAAGATGCCCAGCCGCTCCATCTTCGCCGCCGTCGCCGGCCCGACGCCGTGGAACTTGCCGATCTTCAGCACCGCGACGAAGGCTTCACCCATGTCGGGGGTGATCGTGTACTGGCCGTTGGGCTTGTTGTGATCCGACGCCTGCTTGGCGAGGAACTTGTTGTAGGAAATGCCCGCCGAGGCGTTGAGCCCGGTCTGTTCCTTGATCGCGGCGCGGATGGCGCGGGCGGTGGCGGTGGCCGATTCGATGCCTTTCAGGTTTTCCGTGACATCGAGATAGGCCTCGTCGAGCGACAGCGGCTCGACCAGCTTCGTGTACTCGCAGAAGATCGCGCGGATCTGCTGCGAGATCGCCCGATATACCTCGAAGCGCGGCTTCACGAAGATCAGGTCGGGGCACAGGCGCTGCGCCGTCAGCGACGGCATCGCCGAACGGACGCCGAAGACGCGCGCCTCATAGCTCGCCGCGGCGACGACGCCGCGCCGGCTGCCGCCACCCACCGCCACCGGCTTGCCGCGCAGCTCGGGATTGTCGCGCTGCTCGACGGACGCATAGAAGGCGTCCATGTCGACATGGATGATCTTGCGGATGGCGGGCCCGGCCATGGCGTGCCGATTCTAGCGTGGAACGGAGCGTCGGGCTCGTCGTTGCCCGGTCAGGCAGAAGGAGTCACGCGCCATGATCAACGGCGTGCACTGCGTCATCGAAAGCCGCGACGTCGAGGCCGACCGCGCCTTCTTCGCCAGGGTGATGGGCTGGCCCTCGGTCGATGCCGGCAATGGCCGGTTGTTCTTCGCCCTGCCGCCAGCCGAGCTCGGTTTGCACGAGGCCGAGCGGAACGGCCGCCACGAGCTCTACCTGATGTGCGACGACGTGCAGGCGGAGATCGCGCGGCTCGCAGGGCAGGGCATCCCCTGCGCGCCGGTCACCGACCAGGGTTGGGGCCTGCTCACGGCGATCACCTTGCCCGGCGGTGGCTCGCTCGGGCTCTACCAGCCGCGTCATCTCAGGCCGCATCGCTGATCATCCGCAATGCGAAACGCAACACCACCGTCCCGGCATCGCAGTGATGCCCGCGACGTGTGTTGCGCTGCAGCATGGACCGTGCGCAAATATAAGGCGAAGCAGCAGCAGCGGTGCTCGCCTGTGGGACGGCGGCGCCGACACAAAGGAGGGTCCCCATGACTGATATCGTCATCGCCTCGGCGGCGCGCACACCCATCGGATCGTTCAACGGCGCGTTCGGCGGCATGCCCGCACACGAACTGGGCAAGATCGCGATCAAGGGCGCACTCGAGCGCGCCCATGTGAAGCCCGAAGAAGTCGACGAGGTCATCATGGGCCAGATCCTGAGCGCGGCTCAGGGTCAGAACCCGGCGCGCCAGGCGGCGGTCAATGCCGGCATCCCGGTCGAGAAGACGGCCTTGGGCATCAACCAGCTCTGCGGCTCGGGGCTGCGCGCGGTGGCCTTCGGCTGGCAGGCGATCCGCAACGGCGACGCCAACATCATGGTGGTCGGTGGCCAGGAGAGCATGAGCCAGGCGCCGCACGCCGCGTACATGCGCGACGGCACCAAGATGGGCGACTTCAAGATGACCGACACCATGCTCAAGGATGGCCTGTGGGATGCGTTCCACGGCTATCACATGGGCAACACGGCCGAGAACGTCGCGCAGCGCTACCAGATCACCCGCGCCGAGCAGGACGCTTTCGCGGCCTCCTCGCAGAACAAGGCCGAGGCGGCGCAGAAGGCCGGCAGGTTCAAGGACGAGATCGTCCCGGTGACAGTGAAGACCCGCAAGGGCGACGTCGTCGTCGACACCGACGAGTTCCCGCGCCACGGCACGACG
>CAYNOF010000177.1:0-3314 GCA_964398335.1 uncultured Rhizobiaceae bacterium | reverse complement strand
CTTCTATTTGCCCAGCGTCATCTCGAGGCCGCCGCACAGCGCCCAGCTTTCCGACGACCACAGCTGCACGGTCTTCCACACCGGGTACAGCTTGACGTCGCGGATGTCGGCCCACAGGTCGAGGGCGAAATCCATGGTCTCGGTCGCGCTGTTGAACGACGAGCCCGCCGTGTTCAGCAGCGTCGCGATGTCCTTGAACAGCGCCAGCCGCACGTCCTTGGGGCGCACCAGGGAGATGGTCTCCCCGGTCTTGGTCTCGTTGTAGGCCGAGACGGTCGCCATCGCGTAGAGCAGCGCGCTGCCGATATCGGCGCCCGACCACGTGAAGCGGATCGCGAACAGGCCCTTCTCGTCGGTCATCGCCTCGATGTACCGCCGGCTGCTGCCGGCGTTGTAGCCGATCGCCGTGCCGTCGTGGCCCTTCAGGGCACTCATCACGACGCGCACATTCGAGGCCGTGAAACCGCCGCCCGGCGAATAGACCCGGCCAACGATGAGACCCAGATTGGCCATGAGACTCCTCCTGCGGTGGCACAAGGCACGCGCCGCGGACGAACCCGGGATTGGGGAGGCATCAGATGTGCGGATCGCGGCAGAGGCATAGTATGTGATTGGTCACTTACTTTATGTACCGCAGGGAACAGCCGGCGGTGCGGCTTCCCCTGCCCTGCGCCGGGCGCTAGCCTCACGCCATCAGGAGGAAACCCATGTCCGATCTGCCCAAGCGCGTGTTCATCGACGAGGAAGGCCCGCGCGAGGGCTTCCAGTCCGAGCCGCCCGGCATCACCGTCGCCAACAAGGTGCGCCTGATCGAGGCGCTGGCCGAGACCGGGCTGAAGCGCATCGCCTGCGTCTCCTACGTCAACCCGAGGCGCGTGCCGCAGATGGCCGACGCCGAGGAGGTCGCCGCCGGCATCCGCCGCAAGCCCGGCGTGGGCTACAGCGCGCTGTACCTCAACCAGCAGGGCCTCGAGCGCGCGCTGAAGGGTCCGCTCGACGTGCACGGCTCGCTGCGCACCAATGCGTCGGAGACCTTCTCGCGCAAGAATATCGGCAAGTCGCTGCAGGACGCCTTCATCGAGCAGCGCGGCTGGATGCCGATCTTCCGGCAGCACAACATCCCGGTCGAATGGGGCATCGTGCTGGGCGCCTTCGGCTGCAACTACGAGGGCGACATCACGCCGTCGGTCGTCGCCCTGCGCGTGCAGCAGATCCTCGACGAGGCCAAGCTGCTGGGCGTCACCATCCGCGGCATCAAGCTCACCGACGCCATGGGCTGGGCGACGCCGCTGCGGGTGGAGCGCGCCATCGGCGCGGTGCGCGAGCGCTGGCCCGAGCTGGAGATCTCGCTGCACCTGCACGACACGCGCGGCGTCGGCATGGCGGCGGCCTATGCCGGTCTGCGCATGGGCGTCACACGCTTCGACTCCTCGATCGCCGGGCTGGGCGGCTGTCCCTTCGCCGCCACCGAGGGCGCGGTGGGCAACATCTGCACCGAGGACCTCGCCTTCATGTGCGAGGAGATGGGCGTCGAGACCGGGCTCGACCTCGACGCGCTGATCGAGGCGGCGTTCGTCGCCGAGGACGTGGTCGGCCGCAAGCTGCCCGGCCACGTCAAGAACGGCGGCTCGCTCGAGGCCATCCGCCGCAGGAATGCGGCGGCAGCGGCGGCATAAGCGCCCCGCTGTCGTCCCGAGCGCGGCGAAGGACCCGGCGGCAATGCGACAGGATACGGCGTAGCGATCTGCCCGCGATATCGCGCGGTCCGTCGCTGCGCTCGGCACGACAACGAGCAAGGAGGAACCCATGCCCGACACCACGCAGCCGGCCCCGACGCCGACCACCGGCCCGCTCGCCTCGCGTTATGTCGACGTCGGCGCGATCGCCTGGGAGAAGACGCGCTTCGAAGGCGTCGAGTGGAAGATCCTGATGGAGGACAAGGAGCGCGGCCTGCTCACCGCGCTGATGCGCTGGGCGCCGGGCGCGCGCCTGCCGCTGCACGAGCATGTCGAGATCGAGCAGACCTGGGTGCTCGAAGGCTCGTTCGAGGACCACCAGGGCGTCTGCACCGCGGGCAACTATGTCTGGCGCCCCAAGGGCAGCCGGCACGAGGCGTGGACGCGCGAGGGTGCGACGATGCTGGCGGTGTTCCTCAGCCCCAACCGGTTCTTCGATCAGGGCTGATCTAGCGCACCAGCCTGGCGATCGCGAAGACGAGACCGACGAGTCCGATCGAAACGCCGACGAACCATGTGGTGACCTGGAACGTGGTCGGCATCGACAACACCCGTCCCTTGATCTCCGCCGTGTCGATCGCGAGATGTCGAACATCGCCCGACACGGTCTTCACGTCGCCCTTGATCTCGGCGACATCCCTCTCGAGGGGGTCTACCCGCGCGGTCAGACTCGGCGGCATGCCATCATCATTGCCACCGCCGCCGGCCTGCATCAAGGCAATCGCGCGTGCCACGCGGCGCTGGCCAGCCAGGTTGACGACGTTGCTGGTCATCGGTCGTCTCCGCGCGCCAGCCGGTCCAGGGCGTCGAAGAGCGCGCGCAAGCCTTGGGCATGCTGCGCCTGGAACTCGCTGAACTCCGCAACAAGCCGCTGCAGCTCCGCGCGATCGACCGGCTCGCCGCTAGCGGCGCTCGACGCCAGCAGTGCCAGCACGGCGTTGGATCGCGTGATGCTGCCATCGAGATCGAGCGCCAGCAGCAGGGCCGCCCGCCCAGCATCCAGCGCACTGGTGTCAGACGTGTCGAGGAAACTCAGCCAGGAAACCTGCCCCTCGATCCTGCGCCCGGCGATATCCGTTTCGTTCTTCTCCGTCATCGCAGCATCCCTGTCGTCCTGCTCTTACATGATGTTTATTTATCTCTTTCCGCAATCTTCGATTGTTTTCCAAGCCGGCAACCGCTCCGACGCGGCGACGAGGTCCATGGTCCGCCTCTTCGGCGCCCCCGCTACGCAGCAGCCAGCGCTACGGCGTCGGCGCCGGCGGGATAGCGCAGCTGGTCCGATCCGTCGGTCGCGGCGCGCCACACGGCCTGGGCCACGTCGGACTCCGTCGTCACCATCGCCGGCTTCGACAGCGCGGCGAAGATCGACTGGGCGAAGGGCGCGTAGGGCTCGGGGATCATGTCCTCGATGCGCAGGTCGGTGTTCTGCGTGAAGCGCGTGGTCGGGCCGTAGCCCGGCTCGACCAGCTTGACGCGCACGGCGAAGGCGGCGAGCTCGTGCGCCAGCGAGCCGGTGAAGCCCTCGATCGCCGTCTTGCTGGCGGTGTAGACCGCGACCAGCGGCATCGGCGCCAG
>CAYNOF010000176.1:0-2516 GCA_964398335.1 uncultured Rhizobiaceae bacterium | reverse complement strand
GCGGGCCCTACGCCGACAAGACGGTGCGCGGCGGCGTGATGTACGGCGCCACCAAGGCGGCACTCGAACGCTTCACGCAGGGCCTGGCACAGGAGATGGCGCAGCACGGCGGCATCGCGATCTCCGCGCTGTCGCCCTCGCGCGTCGTGCCGACGCCCGGCACCGTGCACCACAAGCTGGTCACCGGCATGGACGATCCGCGCGGCGAGCCGCCCACCATGATGGCGCGCGCCGCGCTCTTGCTGGCGCGCGAGCCGGCATCGAAGGTCAACGGCCGCGTCACCTACAGCCAGCAGATCCTCAAGGAGTTCGGCTGGATCGAGAAGGGCGGCGGCCGCGGCGTCGACACGGTGGGCTCGGGGTATTCCCAGATATGATCGTCGCCACCAGGCAGATCGAGGTCGAGTGGGGGCACTGCGATCCGGCCGGTATCGTCTTCAATCCGCGCTTCTTCGAGTGGTTCGATCACTGCACCGCTGGCCTCTTCGCCCACGTGGGCTTGCGCAAGCACGAGATGGTCAAGGCGTTCGGCTTCGTCGGCTTCCCGCTGGTGGAGACGCGCGCCAAGTTCATCAAGCCGGCGAAGTTTGGCGACGTCGTGGTGATCGAAAGCACGGTGGCCGAGTTCCGTCGTTCCAGCTTCGACGTCAGCCATCGCCTGCTCAATGGCGGCGAGCTGTCGGTCGAGGGCTTCGAGACGCGGGTGTGGGTGGGCAGGCATCCCGACGATCCCGAACGCCTGAAGTCGCAGCCGATCCCCGAGGCCGTGCTCGCGCGGTTTCGCGCGGCTCATGAAGGCCGGCGAGATGCCGGCGCTCCCAGGTGAAGACTCAGGTCGCCATCATCGGCGCCGGACCGGCGGGCCTGCTGCTGGGCCAGCTGCTGCACGTGGCCGGCATCGACAGCGTGATCCTCGAGCGCCACGACCGCGCCTATGTCGAGGCCCGTATCCGCGCCGGCGTGCTGGAGCAGGGCACGGTCGACCTGCTGGCCTCGGTCGGCGTCGACGCGCGCCTGCGCCGCGAAGGCCTGATCCACGACGGCGTCGAGATTGCCGTCGGCGGCGAACGCCATCGCATCGATTTTCGCGAGCTGGTCGGCAAGACGGTCACGGTCTACGGCCAGACCGAGGTGACGCGCGATTTGATCGAGGCGCGGCTGGCGGCCGGCCAGCCCCTGGTCTTCGAGGCCGTCGATGTCGCGATCCAGGGAGCGGATATGGATGCGCCGTCGCTGACCTGGCGCAAGGACGGCACGACGCACACCCTGCGTTGCGACTACATCGCGGGCTGCGACGGCTATCACGGGGTGAGCCGCCAGACGATCCCGCAGCATCTGCTGCGCACCTACGATCGCACCTACCCGTTCGGCTGGCTGGGCATCCTCGCCGACGTGCCGCCGGCCTCGCACGAGCTGATCTACGCCGCGCACGAGCGCGGCTTCGCGCTCGCCAGCATGCGATCGCCGCGCCGCAGCCGTTACTACATCCAGTCGCGCATCAACGAGAAGCTGGAGGAGTGGCCCGACGAGCGCATCTGGGACGAGCTTAAGCTGCGGCTGGGCGTGTCGATGGCCACCGGCCCATCGATCGAGAAGAGCGTGGCGCCGCTGCGCAGCTTCGTGTCGGAGCCGATGCGCTGGGGCCGGCTGTTCCTCGCCGGCGACGCTGCGCACATCGTGCCGCCGACCGGCGCGAAGGGGCTCAATCTCGCGGCTTCGGACGTGCACTACCTGTCGCGCGCCTTCGTGGCGCGCTACAAGAGCGGCAACGAGGATCTGCTCGACGCCTATTCCGCCACCGCGCTGGCGCGCGTCTGGAAGGCCGAGCGCTTCTCGTGGTGGATGACGTCGATGCTGCACAAGTTCCACGAACCCGGCTCGTTCGAAGCACGCATGCAGCTCGCCGAGCTGGAATATCTGATGGGCTCGCGCGCCGCGCGCACGTCGCTGGCCGAGAACTACGTCGGCCTGCCGTTGTGAACGGCACGCGGGAGGAGGAGACGATGGACGCTTACAATCCGCGCGACTGGTCGACCCAGCCGGCGTACCTGTCACCCGAATACAAATCAACGCCGCTGCGCGCGCCGACCAAACCGCTGATTCCGCTGAAGCAGACGCTGTCGGAGCTCACCGGCCCGGTCTATGGCCACGAGAGCGTCGGCGCGCTCGACTCCGATCTCACCCGCAACGGCCGCAAGACCGGCGAGCCGCAGGGCGAGCGCATCATCGTCACCGGCCGCGTGCTCGACGAGAACGGCAAGCCGGTGCCCGATGCGCTGGTCGAGGTGTGGCAGTGCAACGCGGCGGGCCGCTACATCCACGCGGTCGACCAGCACGACGCGCCGCTCGATCCCAACTTCTTCGGCGGCGGACGCTGCGTCAGCGACGCCGAAGGCCGCTACCGCTTCCTTACGGTGAAGCCCGGCGCCTATCCCTGGCCCAACCACCACAATGCCTGGCGGCCGGCGCATATCCACTTCTCGCTGTTCGGGTCGAGCTTCCTGACGCGGCTGGTG
>CAYNOF010000175.1:0-4758 GCA_964398335.1 uncultured Rhizobiaceae bacterium | reverse complement strand
GACGCGGTAGTAGTCGCGCCCCGACGGCGCCTGCTCGACCTGATCCGTCGGCACGGATTCCTGCCACCACTCGTCGACCAGGCGCTCCGGCCCCTCGATGCGCTTCAGGCGATGCAGCGTACCGCGCCAGTTGAACTGACGCGGCGGATCGTCGGGCAATTGCGCCGTGGTCTGGATCGCCTCGGGTTGCGCCAGCAGGCGTGTCGGACGCGGGCCCTTGTAGGCCGCGACCTTGGTCCACAAGCCGGCGCGCACCGCGGGCTTGGCGACCGGCAGCGCGATCACGGCGCGTTCGGGCAGGTGGCTGGCGCGTGGGGCGAGGCGCACGACGCCGGCGACGCCCAGGCGCTGGGTCAGGCGGTCGACGAGCTGGATCACCTCGGTGTCGTCGCCGCGCGCGGGCGCGGTGGACGCATCGTCGCCCTGCGCCAGCATCACCTCGCCGCCGACCGCATTCGCCAGCGCCACCTGCTGCGTGTCGAACGGCTCGACGGCGGCGGCCGACAGCATCATCAGCTCGACGCCGAAGCCGGCATCGAGATGCGCCAGCGGCTCCTGGAAGAGCTTCATCAGGTGGACGTTGTCGCGGCTCGGCCGGCCGGTGCCGATCGCGGTGCGTTCGATCGAGCCGTCGACGCGAAACAGCGACAGCTCGAGCCGGCGTGCGCCGACACCGGCCTTCTCGAACTGGCCGCAGAGCGCGGCGAGCAGGCGGCTGGTGGCGGCGGCGATATCCTCGGCGCGACCGATCGGCTCGGCGAAGGCCAGACGCGTGCGGAAGGCCGGCGCCGGCAGGCGCGGCTGGATGGTTTCGGCGGCGCTGCCCAGCACCTGGTCGAGACGGCGCACCAGCAGGTCGCCGAAACGCTGCGAGAGCGGCGCGCGCGGCATGGGCAGCAGGTCGCCGATGTTGCGCAGGCCTAGGCGGCGCAGGGTCTCGGCCGTCGTCTCGTCGAGACGCAGCGCTTCGACCGGCAACGGCGAGAGCAGCATGCGATGGCCGGCGACCGGCGCCAGCAGATCCTTCTGCCGCTCGGCGAAGCGCGCCAGTGCCCAGGCGGCGCCGGCCGTGTCGGCCATCGCCGCGCGCGCGGTGAAGCCGTGCCGCGCCAGGCGGGCGGTGAGGTCGGCGAGCAGCGCGCGCTCGCCCTCGATGCCCGATCCGAAGAGATGGCCGCAGCCAGTGACGTCGAGCATCAGCCCGCCATCGCCGCCGAACGTCGCCGTCGCCATACGATCGACGAGCTGTGCCGCCTCGTCCATCTCGAAGCCGGAATCGATCAGCGCGCCACCCAGCGGATCGATCGCCACCCAGGGCGTATAGCGTTCGCACCAGCCGGCGAGCGTCTCGAGCAGCTTGAGGTCGGCCTCGGGCTCGGCATGCGCCGTGGTGAGGTCGGGCACCAGGGTGCGCGCATCGGCGAGCCGCTGGCCGGCGCGGATGCCGGCTGAGCGCGCGTGCTCGTTGACCGCGACGATGCGCGGGCCGCCCTGATGGAAGCCGATCAGCGCGGCGGTCTTAGCCAGCCAGTCTTTGTGCCGGCGCGCCATGCGGTCGGCCGACAGTTTCGGAAACCACAGCGAGATGACCCTTTTCATTGGTCCACTCCACCAGCCACGAGGGGGTTTCGGTGCGCGCCGGATCGCCGAAGCGATTGCGCAACAGGTCGAGGCGCCAGCGCAGGCCGCCGATATCGTCGAGCGACTCGCCGTCGGCGCCCAGACGCGAGCGCGACGGCGCCGAGGTGACGCGCCAGCGCGTGACCGCGGCCGAGATCGCCGCGCTCTTCTTGTCGGCAGCGCGCAGCAGCAGCGCCGGCACGCCGCTCTTCTCGGCGGCGAGCTGAAGACGACGCGTCGCGGCGAGCTCGACCTTGTCGATCTCGCCGACGACGGCGGCGAGCGCACCGCAGCGCAGGCCTTCCTCCATGGTCCACAGCGCGTCCTCGACGCGCCGGGAGGAGGCGAGGATCACGCGCGCCGGATCGACGAAGGCCGCGAGAGCGGGGGCATAGGGCGGCGCGGTCAGCGCGCCGGCACTGCGATGGATCCATAGGATCGGGCCGCGCCGTGCCCCGGCGAAGCGGCCCAGGACGGTGGCGGTGAAGCCCAGCGCCGCGCCGTCATGCGCGACGTCGCCGGGCACGATCTCATGCAGCGCGCCGCAGGCCAGCCCGCCATCAGGCAGCACGGCATCGATCTCGGGCGCATCGAGCGGCACGGCGGGGAAGGCGGCCGCGCCAGCGCCGCGTTCCAGCCGGCGCACCGTCTCGCGCAGCAGGCGCAGCTCGTCCGCCCGCGAAGGCTCGGCGCGGTCCAGCACCAGCACCGGCGCGTCGGAGCGGCTGGCGCTGGAGGGAGCGAAGGCATTGGGGAAAATGATCGTCACGATCCCCTCGGAAAGCTAAACTGGCGGAGCGATTGTTCTCTATTTGTTCTAATCTTCTTGACCCTTTGAGTCAATCCACAGCCCCTTGTGGGGTACTGGGAGAACAGCCGCTAAAGCTTGGATTTCGAAGGCTTTGGCCCGCATCATGCTGGGGAAGAACGGGTCCGTTCACACGGGAGCCGGCCACATGCGACTGCTATCCACCTTCATCGCCCTGGTCCTCTGCGGCCTCTTCACCACCGGCGCCGAAGCGCGCTGCAACAAGAACGTCGCCGAGTGGGTGCCCGGCATCGGCCCGGCGAATTTCGTGGTGGCGCAGGAGAAGGTGGTCAGCGCCATGCGCGTGACCTTCGTCGGCCACGCCTCCTTCCTGATCGAGACGCCGCAGGGCGTGCGCGTCATCACCGACTACAACGGCTACAACGGCTTCGGCAAACACCCCGACATCGTGACGATGAACAATGCGCACTCCACGCATTTCACCGAAGAGGTCGAAGCGGGCGTGACCCATGTGCTGCGCGGCTGGGCACTGCGCGGCGTCGAGGCGCGGCACAACGTGACGATGAAGGACCTGCAGGTCTTCAACGTGCCGACCAACGTGCGCGAATGGGGCGACGGCAGCACGCGCTTCAGCGGCAACTCGATCTTCGTCTTCCGCGTCGGCGACCTGTGCGTGGCGCATCTCGGCCATCTGCACCATCGCCTGACCCCGGAGCATCTCGAGGATCTCGGCCGCATCGACGTGCTGATGGTGCCGATCGACGGCGGCTACACCATGGGCCAGCCCTACATGGCCGACGTGGTCAAGCAGATCCAGCCGCGCATCGTGCTGCCGATGCACTACTGGGGCCAGAGCGCGCTCGACCGCTTCCTCGGCTATCTCGGCGAAGGCTTCGAGGTCGTGCGCCCGAGCGGCCGCACGCTCGACCTCGTCAAGGCCGACCTGCCCGAGACGCTCACCGTGATCGTCATCGCCGGAAACGGCGGCGACTAAGCCGCGAGATGATCGCGCATGAACTGGGCGATGGCGGCGTTGGCGCGCTCGCCCTCGTCGAGCATCGGGAAGTACCAGTGCCAGACATGGATCATGCCGGGCCACACCTCGAGCCGCGTCTCGACCTTGGCCGCGCGTGCGTTGTCGGCCAGCAGGCGCGCGTCATCGAGCAGGATCTCGTCGCCGCCGACCTGGATCAGGAGCGGCGGCAGGCCCTTCAGATCGGCATGGCCGGGTGAGGCATAGGCCGTGCGGCGATCGGCTTCGCGCAGATAGGCGTCGCGATAGCGCGACAGGCCGGTCATGGTGACCAGCGGATCGACGGATGCGCGCTCTCTGTAGCTCGCGCCCGACGAGGTCATGTCGGTCCACGGCGAGATGCAGATGCCGGCGGCCGGCAGCGGCAAGCCGGCGTCGCGCACCGCCAGCAGCAGCGCCGCCGTGAGTCCGCCGCCTGCCGAATCGCCGGCGACCGCGATGCGCTTGGGCGAAACCGATTTCAGCAGCTCGCGGTAGACCGCAAGCGAATCGTCGACGGCGGCGGGGAAGGGATGCTCCGGCGCCAAACGATAGTCGGGCACCAGCGCCGTGACTCCCGCGCGCCGGGCGATGTCGCCGGCGAGATGACGGTGCGAGCGCGGCGAGCCGATGCCGTAGCCGCCGCCATGGAGATAGAGCAGCACCGAGTCGGTGCGCGCGCCCTTGGGCGTCAGGCGTTCGCAGGCGACGCCGCCGACCGATACCTCCTCGCGCGCGATGCCGTCGGGCAGCGGAAAGGCGCGCGTCGCCTTGTCGTAGAGCGTGCGCATCTGCTCCAGCGTCTGCGTATCCGACGGCGGCAGCTTGGCGATGCGCGCGCGGATGGCGTCCATACCCCGGTCGCTCATGGCGTCTCTCCCTCGTTGATCTTGATCGCCCTCGCCTCAGCCAGTGCCGCGATGTCGTCGTCGCTGTAGCCGACATCGCGCATCAGCTCGCGCGTATGCTCGCCCAGCCGTGGCGCCAGGCGGTGGACCTGGAACGGCGCATCCGACAGGCGCAGCGGATTGCGCGCCGTCACCACCTTGCCGATGCCGGGATAGTCCATATGCAGCACACTGCCGCGCGCCTGCTGGTGCGGGTCGGCAACCATGTCGCTGACCTTCTTCACCGCCGCACAGGGCACGCCGGCATCGACCAGCCTCTCGAGCAGCGCCTCGCGCGAATGGCTGGCGAAGACCTTCTCCAGCATCGGCTCGAGCTCGGCGCGGTTGGCGACGCGCAGCGCGTTGCTGGCGAAGCGCGGATCGGCACCGATCGCGGCGCTGTCCAGCGCGCCGACCAGCTTCTTCCAGAAATTGTCGTGGGTGCAGGCGACCTAGACCGTGCCGGTCTG
>CAYNOF010000174.1:0-3759 GCA_964398335.1 uncultured Rhizobiaceae bacterium | reverse complement strand
CCGCATCAAGCCGTCGATGGTCATCACCGCTGCCGCGATCGCCGCGGCCGCCGCCATCGTGCTGGGCATCCTGGCATCGCTCGCGGCGCCGCGCGGCAGCGGCAAGCCCGGCGTGCTCTCCGCGCTGCTCGGCGTCGGCCTGGGTCTCGCCGCCGCCTCTGTGCCGCTGTCGTGGCGATTGGCGGCGCAGGCCCTGCCGCCGATCAACGACGTGTCGACCGACACGCAGGATCCGCCACGCCTCGTCGCCCTGCTGGCGCTGCGCGGCGAGGCGACCACCGAGGCCGGCTATCCCGGCGGCCGCATCGCGCGCCTGCAGCAGGCGGGCTATCCCGATATCGCCCCGGTGATATTGTCCGTGCCGCCGGCCGAGGCGCTGACACGCGCCGAGCAGGCAGCGCGCGAGCTGGGCTGGAACATCGTCGTCGTCGAGCCCAAGGACGGCCGCATCGAGGCGATCGCGGTGACGCCCTGGTTCGGCTTCCGCGACGACATCGTCATCCGCGTGAAGCCCGCGTCCGGCGGCAGCCGGGTCGATATCCGCTCGAAATCGCGCCAGGGGTTGAGCGACCTCGGCGCCAACGCGCGCCGCATCCGCGATTTCCAGGTCCGGATGCGGCGCTGAGACGAGCCGCGATCAGCGGCGCGGCAGGCGCACGCCCTGACCGTCGTGGCGCTGGTGGTAGATCACCGCGCTCTGGCGGTCGAGCATGTGGTCGATGTGGTAGCGCTCGCCGCGGGTCACCACGCCGTCGGCCTTGGCGCGCGCTTCGGCCCGATCGACGCGGTATTCGCCGCGCTCCAGCCGCTGGAACTCACGCGGCGTCAGCGAGCCGTCCTGCGCGCCGTTGGTGAGCCGGGTCTGCTGGCGCGACTCGCGGTAGTCGATCCACGGCGTGCGCGGGCCGGTGGTGGTGTTGGTATCGGCCGCCAGCGCGGCGCCCGACAGGCCGGCGGTCAGGATGGTGGCAGCAATGGCGGCCCGCAGGATGGTCGAAGCTGACATGGGCATGACTCCTCGTCGTCGTGACGGCGGAAACGCCGCCTTGTCTCCGATTACGAGGCCAAACTGCGCGCCATCCCCGGCCCGGCCAGCTATTCGCGCAGCGCCGGATCGACGTCCTGGCCATAGAAGGTCGCGTAGCTGTTGCCCTCGAGCGCCAGGCCGACGATCTCCACCATCTCGGCGAGCTGCTCCTCGGTCGCGCCCTTCCTTTTCGCCAGCGCGGTGTGCGACGCGCTGCAGTAGTGGCAACCATTGGCGACGCTGACGGCGAGATAGATCAGCTCCTTGGTCAGCGGATCGAGCGCGCCCGGCGCCATGGTCGCCTGCGCGCGCTGCCAGAAGCGTTTCATGACAGTGGGATGACGCGCCATCGCCTTCCAGGCGTTGTTGACGTCGGGCACGTTGCGGGTGCGCTTGATGTCGTCCATTACCGCGCGCGCCTCGGGCGCCGCATCCGCATATTCGATCAGCTTGCCGTAAGCCATGGTCGCCTCCTGCAGGACAAGGCGGCCATCATAGACGGCTTCACTCCTTGGGCGGTCGCACACCGAAGCCGGCGGCGGCACGGCCGACGGCGGTGACATCGGGCGCGGCGACCGACGGCTCCTCGTCGAGCGCGCGGAACAGCTCGGCAAGCGTGCCGTTGGCGGCGAACACCAGGAAGCGGCAGCGCTTGGCCTCGTGCGCGCGATGGGCCCGCGTGGTGCCGGCGGGCACGTGCACGGTGTCGCCGACCGACGCGGTGTGCCACGCACCGTCGAGCAGCACGTCGAGCGCGCCCTCCAGCACGTAGTACGTCTCCGCCCAGGGCTGGCGATGCGGCGGCGGCCCGAACGGCCCGCGAGTCACCACCTCGAACAGCGTGTGCGGCTGCTCCGACGCCGTCGCCTTGATGATCACGCGGTCGCCCATCACGGTGAAGGCGCGCCCGCCTCCATCCGCCAGCACGCCCGCCGCGCGGAGTTCGCCGGCATCGTCCTCGCTCATCGCTCCCCCCGGAACCTTGTCCTTCCTATGGCGTTACGCCCCGTCCGTCGCGCGAGATGCACGCTTCCCGTCACGCATTCGTGACATGGTTCCGCCACAGGGACGCGATATGCGGGCATGGACGTCGTGGAGGTCTGTGATGCGGCGGCGAGCGTTTCTGGGCACGGCAGCGATGACGGCAGGCGCCATGGCCCTGCCGGTCCGAGCCCAGGAGGCGCCTACCACCTTTGTCCTGATCCACGGCGCCTGGCACGGCGCCTGGTGCTGGCAGTTGCTGACGCCGCTGCTCGAGGCGCGCGGTCACCAGGTGATCGCGCCGACTCTCGCCGGCATGGGCGAACGCGCCAGCGAGCTCAGCGCCGAGATCACGCTCGACACCCATATCGACGAGGTCGTCGACCTGCTCGACCGGCAGCGCGTGCAGAACGCGGTGCTGGTCGGCCACAGCTACGCCGGGGTGGTGATCAGCGGCGTCGCCGACCGCGTGCCGCATCGCCTGCGCCGCCTGGTCTTCCTCGACGCGGTGATCATCGAGAACGGCCAGACCCTGGGCGGTGCGACCCTGGTCGGCGGTGCCGCGGCATTGCCGCCAATGCCGGCTTCGTCGTTCGGCGTCACGGACGCCAGCGAACGCGCCTGGGTCGAAAGCAACCTCACGCCGCATCCGGCCAATACCTTCTCCACGCCGTTGCGGTTGACCAATCCGCTGGGCAACGGCCTGCGCTGCATCTACGTCGCCTGCACGCGTCCGGCGATGTATGGCGTGAGCCGCTACCTGCAGATGGCGCGCTCCAGGCTGGGATGGCAGGTCGAGGAGCTGCCCACCGGCCACGACGCCATGATCACCGCGCCGTCGCTGCTGGCCGATCTGCTGATGCGCGTCGCGGTCTAGGTTGCCGCGCGCAGGATATGCGCGCCGCGATCCCTGCCGCCGCCGGCGGGCGCGCCGAAGAAACGCGCCGCGATCTGCCCCGGCCCGAGATCCTCGATGGTGTTGAAGCCCAGCGCGCGAAGCTCCGCGTGCAGGCGCTCCGTCTCGAACTCGCTGCGCACCACTTCGCCCAGCGCGGCGACCCGTTCGTTGACCGCGGCGAGCGCCGCTCGGCGCGCCGGATCGGTGACCGAGGCCGGCGGGTTGGTGTAGTCGAACACCACCTCGGCGCCGCCGCGCAGATTGGCGATGTAACCCAGCGTCGCCATCAGCGCCGGCCGGGTCAAATAGGACACGACGCCGAGCCAGGTGAAGAAGCTGCGCCGCGTTGCGTCGAAGCCGCCATCGCCCAGCCTTGCCGTCAGCGCGTCATGCTCAAAGTCGACGGGCACGAATGTCAGCGACCCGGGAATCGCGATCGCGGCGTCGGCAAGCAGCTTGCGCTTCCATGCCTGGGTCGCGGGATGGTCGACCTCGAAGATGCGCAGATCGGTCGCGTCGGCACGATAGGCATAGGTGTCGAGTCCGGCACCGAGCACCACGAGCTGGGTCACGCCATGGGCCCTGGCCGTGGCCAGCGAGTCCTCGGCGAAGCGTGATCGCGCGGCGATGAAGCGGCGCAGCCCTGATATCGCGGAATCCGCCTCGCCGGCGAACGTTGGGGCGTCGGCGCCGACGATGCGCAGCGCCAGCCTGTCGCTGAAGATGCGGCCGCCCTCCAGCACCTGGTGCTGGGCGCGCAGCATCGCGGCGCCGAAGGCAGTGCGGCTGGGCTGCCCCGCCTCCATCAGGCGTACCCCAGGATGCGCGAGATCATGCGGCCGGGCACCAGCGC
>CAYNOF010000173.1:0-2966 GCA_964398335.1 uncultured Rhizobiaceae bacterium | reverse complement strand
GTGCTCTTGCCGGTGCCCGACAGGCCGCCGATCGCCACCAGTCGCGGCGCGACCGGCGCGAGCGCCGATTCCGCCAGGACAAAATACCGCGCCGCCGCCGCCATCGCCGCATGCCGTTCGGCATCGGCGAGATGGGAAAGGCCAGCGGCGATCACCTTGGCGCGAATGGCGGCGCGCACGCTGATGAATAGCGGCAACGCCGCCAGCCCCGAGAGCTGCCGCTCGTCGCGCCAGGTCACCAGATAACGATTGAAGAGATGACTGGCCTCGAATCGGTGGCCACGCTCGATCAGGTCCATCAGCAGGAAGGCAAAGTCGTAGAGCACGTCGATGGTGGCCAGCGACTCGTCGAATTCCAGCGCATCGAACAGGACCGGTGCGTCATCCAGCAGGACGAGATTGCGCAAGTGCAGGTCGCCGTGGCAGCGGCGGACAAATCCTGCCCTCGAACGCTCAGCCAGCAGCGATGCGATGCGCTCGAGCACGCCCAGCGAACGGCGCGTGAGCGCCGCGACGCGCGCCGGCTCGAACAGGTCGGGCATCTCGTCGAGACCGTTTCGGTTGCCGGCGATGATGGCGCGCAGTTCGGCTACGACATCGACGCCGGGGTGTATCTCGGCACGCATCTGCGACTGGACGACGGCGGCCGCCATCCGTTCGAGCAGGGCCGTCGTCAGCTCGCCACGATCGGCGATATGGTCACAGGTCCGCTGCTCGTCGAAGCGACGCATATGCACGACCCACTCGACGACCTCGCCCGCGCCGCCCAGGGCCAGGGATCCTTCCCGCCGCATGACAGGCAAGGTGCCGAGATAGATGTCCGGCGCGTTCGCGCGATTGATGCGCACCTCGGCTTCGCAGGCTTGGCGGCGCTTCTCCAGCGTAGAGAAGTCCATGAACGGAAATCTCACCGCGCGCTTGACCTTGTAGGCATCCTTGCCGGCCAGAAAGACCACCGCACCATGCGTATCGACGCGCGTGACGGCCGGTCGACCATGATGTGTCGACGGTGAGCCGAGAAAGGCGAGCACCTCGTCCTGGTCCTGCACGACATGCGAAGCCCGCGCCGTCGCCGCCGGATCGTTCTGTCCATTCATCATGTTCGAACGTCCTCATGGGCAGCGTCCGCCCATTTGCAATCCAGCATGCCTCCTAACCATGCTCATTGATCATGGTCAAACGAGGGTTTAATGGCGATGATGATTTGATCCGGGTCATGCCGTCGCCTGCGGCGGGCGCCATGCTGCACCATCGGCATACAGGAGCTGGGACATGGGTAACTTCCCGTTCGCGATGGCGGCCTGAGCATGCACGCCATGGTCCTCGAACGGTCCGGGCAACCTCTGGTCCCGCGCGATCTGCCGGATCGGCGTGCAGGCCCGGGCCAGATCCTGGCCCGCGTCACGGCCTGCGCGGTGTGCCGGACGGATCTGCACGTCGTCGACGGCGAGCTGACCGAGCCCAAGCTGCCGCTGATACCCGGCCACGAGATCGTCGCACGCGTGCTTGAATGCGGTGCCGGCGTCGCGGGCTTCAGCGCGGGCATGCGCATCGGCATCCCCTGGCTCGGCTGGAGCTGTGGTGAATGTGAGCATTGCCGCAATGGCCGCGAGAACCTATGCGCGCAGGCGCGCTTTACCGGCTACCAGATCGACGGCGGCTATGCCGACGCGGTCGTCGCCGATGCGCGCTTCTGCTTCGCCTTGCCGGAAGGCTACGACGACCTGCATGCAGCGCCTTTGCTCTGCGCCGGGCTGATCGGCTGGCGCTCGCTGGTGAAGGCCGGCGCCGACGCGCGGCGCCTGGGCATATACGGCTTCGGCGCCGCCGCCCACATCGTGGCCCAGGTGGCGCGATGGCAGGGCCGCGAGGTCTACGCCTTCACGCGTTCGGGCGACAATCAGGCTCAGCGCTTTGCCCTGGACCACGGCGCGAACTGGGCCGGCCCGTCGGAGAGCCCGCCGCCAGTGCCGCTCGACGCCGCCATCATCTTCGCGCCCGTCGGTCCGCTGGTGCCGCTGGCGTTGCGCGCCGTGCGCACGGGTGGCCGCGTGGTCTGTGGCGGCATCCACATGAGCGACATCCCGTCCTTTCCCTACGAGATCCTGTGGGGCGAGCGCGAAATCGTCTCGGTGGCCAATCTGACGCGGCGCGACGCCGAGGATTTCCTGCGCATCGCACCCCAGGTGCCGGTGCGCACCGAGGTCGTGCCCTTCGCGCTGGCCGATGCCAACCGGGCACTGGCCGACCTGCGCGAC
This sequence comes from uncultured Rhizobiaceae bacterium, assembly GCA_964398335.1. Lineage (GTDB taxonomy): Bacteria > Pseudomonadota > Alphaproteobacteria > Reyranellales > Reyranellaceae > JAFAZJ01. The sequence continues at coordinate 708 of CAYNOF010000173.1, read as the reverse complement.
GGCGCGCTGAGCGGCGCGGCCGTGCTCGTACCATAGATAGGCATTTTGCCGGCCGGTTGACCCGTATCAAACCGCCGCCGATGAGAACGTGGCACCAAGATACCGCCAGGAGGTAGCATGACCTATAAGACCATACTCGTTCATTGCGATGAGCAGCCGCGTGCCGCAGCGCGCATCAAGCTCGCGATCGACCTCGCGCGGCGTCACGACGCGCACCTCATCGGCATGGCGGTCGTCGCGCCGCCGGAGCTGCCCGTCGACATGATGGGAGGCGCCGCGACCGGTGAGCTCTACACCATGCTCGAGGAAAGCAACCGCACGCGCCTCGCCGGCGCCAAGGCCGCCTTCGAGCGCGAAACCAAGGCTGCCGGCCTGCCCGCCGAATTCATCGAGCGCGTCGACCAGCCGATCGATGCCTTCGCCACGGCCCTGCGCTACGCCGATCTCGCCGTCGTCGGCCAGCGCGCCGAGGACACCAGCGACGGCAATCTGCCGGAATCGGTCGCCATCGCCTCCGGCCGGCCGGTGATCGTCGTGCCGCATATCGGCTACACCAAGCCGATCGGTGGCAACGTGCTGCTGGCCTGGAATGCCAGCGCCCAGTCCGCGCACGCGGCGACCGCGGCGCTGCCGCTGCTCGCCAAGGCCAAGCAGGTGACCCTGATGGTGGTGGACGGGTCGGGCGACGACGCGCATGGCCAGGAGCCC
>CAYNOF010000172.1:0-14225 GCA_964398335.1 uncultured Rhizobiaceae bacterium | reverse complement strand
CTCGAAGATCGAGGCCGGCCGGCTGGAGCTCGAATCGACGTCGTTCTCGCTGTCGGGCGTGATCGAGGGTGCGATGGCGGCGGTACGTCCGCAGGCCGACGAGAAGCACCTGCCGCTGTCGTCCGACATCGATCCCGGCTCGTCCGACGCGCTGGAAGGCGATCCGGTGCGCGTTCGGCAGATCCTGCTGAACCTCTTGAGCAACGCGGTGAAGTTCACCGAGCGCGGCGGCGTGCGCGTCGCGGCCTCGACCGCGCCGCTGGGCGACGGGCGCATCCGCGTGTCCCTGTCGGTCGCCGACAGCGGCATCGGCATGGACGACGCGCAGCTCGCGCGGCTGTTCGAGCCGTTCGCGCAAGCCGACAGCTCGACGACGCGGCGCTATGGCGGCACCGGCCTCGGCCTCTCGATCGTGCGCCGCCTGGCGCAGTTGATGGAGGGCGACGTCAGCGTCGAGAGCAGGCCGGGAAGCGGCACGACCTTCCGCGTCACCATGGTGTTGCGCGCGGCACCCGCGGATTCGCCATTGCGCTCGATCGCGCCGCTTGCCGCGCGAGCGCGCCGTCGGCAACCGGTCGAGGGCGCCGCGCGCGTCCTGGTGGTCGATGATCATCCGGTGAATCTGAAGGTGCTGGTCAAGCAGCTGCAGATGTTGGGCATCGCCGCCGACACGGCGGTCGACGGCGTCGAGGCGCTGGCGATGTGGCGCTCGGGCCAGTACGCCGCCGTGCTCGCCGACATCCACATGCCGCGCATGGACGGCTATGAGTTGGCCGGCACCATCCGCCGCGAAGAATCGGCGACATCGGGCGGTCCACGCCGCACGCCGCTGGTCGCCGTCACCGCCAACGCCATGCGTGGCGAGGAGGAACGCTGTCTGGCCGCCGGCATGGACGCGTATCTCGCCAAGCCGGTGACCTTCGACCGGCTGCGTGCGGCGCTGTCGCGCTGGCTGCCGCTCGAAACCGAGGACGGCGACGCGACCATCGCCGGCGCCAGCCCGGCGATCGACGAATCGACCCTGCGGGCATGGCTGGGCGACGACCCCGCGACCGTCGCCGAATTGCTGCAGGAATTCCTCCGCGATGCGCGACAGGCGGAGCGTGACATGGGCGTGTCACTGGGCGCTGGCAACCTGCCGGCGCTGGCGGCGACGGCACACCGGCTGAAAGGCTCGGCGCTGGCCGTCGGCGCGCGCCCTCTGGCCGAGGTCGCGGCCGGCCTCGAGCAGGCGGGGCGCACGGGCGACCGTGCGGCCTGCCAGGACGGGCTGGGTGCGCTCGCCCGCGCGCTGCGCCGCGTAGCCGGGGAAATCGGCGGATAGGGGTGGTGCGCTTCTTGCTTATTTGCTGATCTGGCCATAGAGGGCTCAGCCCGCTGCCAGCAGAGTCGGACCGATGAGCATCCATGTCGCCCTGCACCACCGCACGACCTACCGCTACGACCGGCCGATCGCCGTCGACGCGCAAGTGGTGCGGCTGCGCCCGGCGCCGCATTGCCGCACCCCGATCCTGTCCTATTCGCTGAAGATCGAGCCGGCCAACCATTTCATCAACTGGCAGCAGGACCCGCAGGGCAACTGGCTGGCGCGCCTGGTCTTCCCGGAGAAGACCGACCACTTCGAGGTCAGCGTCGACCTCGTCGCCGACATGGCGGTGGTCAATCCGTTCGACTTCTTTCTCGAGCCCAGTGCCGAGCACTATCCCTTCGCCTACGAAGCGGAGCTCTCCGAAGACCTCGCGCCGTTTCGCAAGACGACACCACCCGGTCCATTGCTGGCCGCCTGGCTGGCCAAGATCAATCGCGAGGGCAATCCGCGCACGGTCGACTTCCTGGTGCGGCTGAACCAGCGGCTGCAGAGCGAGATCGGCTACGTGATCCGCATGGAGCCCGGCGTGCAGACCTTCGAGCAGACCCTGGGCCTGCGCAAAGGATCGTGCCGCGATTCCGGTTGGCTCCTGGTCAACATCCTGCGCCATCTCGGCTTCGCCGCGCGCTTCGTCTCGGGCTACCTGATCCAGCTGATGCCCGACGAGAAGCCGCTCGACGGCCCCGAAGGGCCGACCCACGACTTCACCGATTTGCATGCCTGGTGCGAGGTCTACCTGCCGGGCGCCGGCTGGATCGGACTCGATCCGACTTCGGGGCTGATGGCCGGCGAGGGTCACATCCCGCTGGCCTGCACGCCGGAGCCACAGAGTGCCGCGCCGATCGAGGGCCTGGTCGAGAAGGCCGAGGTCGACTTCGCCTTCGACATGGCGGTGACGCGCGTGCGCGAGACACCGCGCACCACCAAACCCTACGCCGACGAGACCTGGCACAAGATCGTCGCGCTGGGCGAAGCGATCGATGGACGGCTGCAGCGCAGCGACATGCGCCTGTCGATGGGCGGCGAACCGACCTTCGTGTCGATCGACGACATGGACGGCGCCGAGTGGAACACCGCGGCGCTGGGGCCCGACAAGCGTCGTCTCGCCGGCCGCCTGTTCCGCCGCCTCGCCTCGCGCTTCGCCAACGGCCCGCTGCTGCACTACGGCCAGGGCAAGTGGTATCCCGGCGAGCAATTGCCGCGCTGGGCTTTGACCTGCCACTGGCGGCGCGATGGCGAGCCGATCTGGCGCGAGCCGCGCCTGATCGCGCACGAGGAGAAGCCGATCGGCGCCACCGAGGAGCTCGCGGGTCGCTTCGGCCGCGCCTTCGCCGAGCGCCTGCAGCTCGATCCCGGCTACCTGCTGCCGGCGTTCGAGGACACCTGGTACTACCTCTGGCGCGAACGGCGCCTGCCGGTGAATGTCGATCCGGCCGATTCGCGGCTCGACGATCCGCTGGAGCGCGAGCGGCTGGCGCGCATCTTCGAGCAGGGGCTGGAAAGCGTGATCGGCCATGTGCTGCCGATCCAGCGCGTCTACGGCAACGGCAAGCGCTGGCGCAGCGGGCCGTGGTTCGTGCGGCCGGAGAAGATGTATCTGATGCCCGGCGATTCGCCGATCGGCTTCCGTTTGCCGCTCGACTCGCTGCCGTGGACCTCGCCCTCCGAGCGCGCGCAGTTCTACGACATGGATCCCACCATGCCGCGCGAGCCGCTGCCGCCGCTCGATGCCATGCGCCGCGGCGCGACAGTGACGATGCAGAGCGTCACCGCGCAGCCCACGGATCGTGTCGGCGCCGGCGTCGGCAATGGTGCGCCGCGGAGCGGCGGCGTGCCGCCGCTCGAGGCCGCGCCGGGCAAGGGCGTGTCGGCGAGCTGGCTGGTGCGCACGGCGATGGCCTTCGAGCCGCGCGACGGCCACCTCTTCGTCTTCATGCCGCCGGTGGAGTCCGCCGAGGACTATCTCGATCTCGTCGCCGCGGTCGAGGATACCGCCGAGGAACTCGACGCACCGGTCTTCGTCGAGGGTTACGCGCCGCCGTTCGATCCACGGCTGAATCATTTCTCGGTGACGCCCGACCCCGGCGTGATCGAGGTCAACATCCATCCCTCGCGGGGCTGGCGGGAGCAGGTCGACAAGACCGAGATCGTCTACGAGGAAGCGCGCGCCACGCGTCTGGGCGCACAGAAATTCATGCTCGACGGCCGTCACACCGGCACCGGCGGCGGCAACCACATCGTCATCGGCGGCGCCACGCCCGCCGACTCGCCGCTGCTGCGCCGCCCCGATCTGCTGAAGAGCCTGATCGGCTACTGGCACAATCACCCGTCGCTCTCCTATCTGTTCTCGGGCCTGTTCATCGGCCCGACCAGCCAGCATCCGCGTGTCGACGAGGCGCGCAACGACCAGCTCTTCGAGCTGGAGATCGCCTTCAAGCAGGTCGCCGCCGGCCGCGAGGTGCAGCCCTGGCTGGTCGACCGGCTGTTCCGCAACATCCTGGTCGACATCACCGGCAACACGCACCGCTCCGAGTTCTGCATCGACAAGCTGTATTCACCCGATAGCGCCGTCGGGCGCCGCGGCCTGCTCGAATTGCGCGCCTTCGAGATGCCGCCGCACCAGCGCATGAGCGTGGCGCAGCAATTGCTGCTGCGCGGCCTGCTGGCGCATTTCTGGGACAAGCCCTACGACCAGGCGCTGACGCGCTGGGGCACGCGCCTGCACGACGATTTCATGCTGCCGCATTTCGTCTGGCAGGACTTCACCGACGTCGTCGAGGATCTCAGGCGCGACGCCGTTGGCGTCTCGGCCGACTGGTTCCTGCCGCATTTCGAGTTCCGCTTCCCCGAAATCGGCGGCATCGCGCAGCGCGGCATCGAGCTGGAGCTGCGTCATGCGCTCGAGCCCTGGCACGTGCTGGGCGAGGAAGCCGGCGCCGGCGGCACCGCGCGCTATGTCGACTCCTCGCTCGAGCGCCTGCAGGTCAAGGCGCAGGGACTGAACGACGCGCGCCACAGCATCGTCTGCAACGGCTATGCCGTGCCGATGCGCGCGACGGGCGTGCCCGGCGAGTTCGTGGCCGGCGTGCGTTTCCGCGCGTGGCAGCCGCCCAACGCGCTGCATCCCACGATCGGCGTGCACACGCCGCTGGTGTTCGACATCCACGATTCGTGGAGCGGCCGCTCGATCGGCGGCTGCACCTACCACGTCTCGCATCCGGGCGGCCGCAACTACGACCGGTTCCCGGTCAACGCCAACGAGGCCGAGGCGCGCCGCCGTGCGCGCTACGCGCCGATGGGCCACAGCCAGGGCGAGATGAAGCCGCCCAAGCGCCTCGACAACCCCGACCATCCGCTGACGCTCGACCTGCGGCGGGCATGAGACGGCGCCTGCCGCGGTAGACCCTCGGCAGGCTCTGTGTCAGGCTCCGGTCCCTTCAACGAAGGCTCTTTCCCTCGCGCATGGAATCGCTGCGCCATCCGGGTCAAACGGCTGCGCCGGCTCCCTATGACGAGCTGGTCACCGGCCGTCACCAGATCCGCTACCACTGGCAGGGCCTGCTCGGCACCATGCGCGCGCTGCCTGAAGAGGCGCTGCGCGATCGCGTCGAGCGTGCGCGGCGCCAGCTCGCCGAAGGCGGCGGCACGCGCGCTGTCGCGCCCGACGGCTCGGCCACCGAGTGGGTCTTCGAGCCGCTGCCGCTGATCCTCACGCCGCCGGAATGGGAGATTCTGTCCGCCGGCCTGATCCAGCGCGCGCGCCTGCTCGACGCGATCCTGGCCGACCTCTACGGCCCGCAGCGCCTGCTCGCCGAGCACCGCCTGCCGCCGGTGCTGCTGCACGCCGATCCGCGGTTCATGCGCCCCTGCCGGCGCATGGATGGCGGCGGCCCGAAGCGGCGGCTGGTGAACTACGCCGCCGACGTGGTGCGCGGCGCCGATGGCTCATGGTCGGTGCTCGCCGACTACACCGGCGCGCCCACCGGCGCCGGCTATGCGCTGTTCCTGCGCCGCGCCATGGCGCGTGCGCTGCCCGAGGCCTTCCGCTCGATCCCAGTGCGCGAGGTCGCGCCGTTCTTCGACCGCTGGCAGACGGCATTGCGCGACTGCGCACCGGCGAGCGCCGCCAACCCGCGCGTGGCGCTGCTGACCTCGGGCGCCTTCGCCCACACCTACTTCGAGCAGGTCTTCCTCGCCCGCACGCTCGGCATCACCCTGGTCGAAGGCGGCGACCTCACGGTGCGCGCCGACGGCGTGGCACTGAAGACGCTGGAAGGCCTGAAGCAGGTCGACGTGCTGCTGCGCCGCCTCGACGGCGCCTGGTGCGACCCGCTCGAGCTGCGCGCCGACTCGACCCTGGGTGTCAGCGGCCTCGCCGGCGCCGAGCGCACCGGTACGGTCGCCCTCGCCAACGCGCTGGGCAGCATGCTGGCGGAGTCCGCGGCGCTGTCGCCTTTCCTGCCGAGCCTTGCGCCGCATGTGCTGGGAGAGGATCTCACGCTGCCGGCTCTCGACGTGTGGTGGCTGGGCGAGGAGCCGGCGCGCCGCGAGGTACTGGCGCGTTTCGATTCGATGGTCGTGCGCAGCGTGATGGATGCCGATCGCGAGCCGATCACGGTGCGAGAGCTGGCGGGCGACCGCCGCACCGCGCTGATGGCGCGCATCAACAAGCGGCCCTGGGCATTCGTCGCGCAGCGGCCGGTCAATGCGTCGGTCGCCCCGTCGTGGTCGCCCGAGGGGCTGCGGCCCGATCCCGTCGTCGTGCGCGTGTTCCTGGTCGCCGAGGGCGACAGCTACCGCGTGATGCCCGGTGGCCTCGGACGCACGGGACCGGTCTCGCCGCTGTCGCGCCTGGGCCGCATCGACGGCCGTCTGCGCGACGTCTGGGTGCTGGCCGAGGACGATTCCGAAGTCGTGATCCCCTCGACCGCGCGCTTCCGCGGCGTACCGATCCAGCGCGGCGGCGACGTGCAGAGCCGCGTCGCCGACAACCTCTTCTGGCTCGGCCGCTACACCGAACGCCTCGACAATTCCGCCCGCCTGATCCGTGGCGCGCTCTCGCGTCTGGCGCGCCAACCGCTGGGCGCGCGCGATCTCGTCGAGGTGCGCCTGCTGGCGCTGGCCTCGGCCGAGGCACGACTGATCTCGTCGCAGGACGCGCTGTCGCCGCCCGACAGCGCCGCGCTGCTGCGCGCGCTCACCCGCTTCGGCGGCGACGAACGCGCCTTCGGCTCGGCGCTGCGGGCCATCAGCCGGCTGGTGTTGACCCTGCGCGATCGCCTGTCGGCCGACATGAGCTCGACGCTCGACACGCTGCTCGCCTCGATATCGCGACGCCTGACCTCGTCCACCGGCAATGTCGACGTGTTGCTGGCGCTGCTCGACGACACCATCCGCATGGTCGCCACCGTCGCCGGCCTGTCGCAGGAGAACATGACGCGCGGCGCGGGCTGGCGCTTCCTCGATCTCGGCCGCAGGCTGGAGCGCGCGTACTATGTCTGCGGCGGCGCGCATTTCGCCTTCACCCAGACTCCGGTGATCTGGGACTCGGCGATGCGGCTGGCGCTCGAGCTCTGCGACTCGACCATCACCTATCGCGGCCGCTACCTGGGCGCGCTCGAGCCGGCGCCGACGCTCGACCTCACTTTGCTCGACGAGAGCAACCCGCGCTCGCTGGCCTTCCAGGTCCACGCCATCGACCGCCACCTCGACGTCCTGGCGCGCACCACGGGCTCGCGTGTCGCCTTCGACGACACCGCGCTGCTGACCGACATGCGCGCGCTCGTCGCCCTGTTCCAGACCGACGAGCGCGCCTGGCGCCACCAGGGCCTGGCGCTGACGCGGCTGCGCGACACGCTGCACGATACGGTCGAAGTCTTCACGCGGCTGTCGGATGACCTGACGCGCACGCATTTCTCGCTGGTGCCCACGGCGCGCCGGCTCGGCGCGCCGGCGGAATGAGCCATGCGCTACCGCGTCTCGCACCGCACCACCTATCGCTACTCCAACCCCGTCGACCTGGCGCAGCACCTCGCGCATCTGCGGCCGCGCGCCCTGCTCGGTCAGACGGTCGCGAAATGCGATGTCGCGGTCGAGCCGGCGGCCGACGAACGCGACACGCACATCGATCATTTCGGCAACACGGTCGACAGCTTCCGCATCGACACCGCGCACGAGGAGCTGGTGGTCGAGATGCGCGCCGAGGTCGACGTCTTGCTGCCGGTGCCGCCGTCGGCCGAAACCACGCCGGCGTGGACCGCCATGCGCGACGCCTTCGCGGCGCCGTTTCCCGCCGAGATCGAAGCCGAGGAGTTCATCCATGCCTCGCCGCTGGTGGTGCCCGACGACGCGGCACTGGCCTATGCGCGCCCCTCGTTTCCGGAAGGCGCGACGATCCTGCAGGGCGCACGCGACCTGACGCGCCGCATCCGCGCCGACTTCGTCTACACGCCCGGCGCCACCGACATCTCCACCCCGCTGGCCGAGGTCTTCGCGCGCCGTGTCGGCGTCTGCCAGGATTTCGCCCATGTGCAGATCGCCGCGCTGCGCGCGCTCGGCCTGCCGGCGGCCTATGTCTCGGGCTACATCCGCACCTATCGCGATCCCGCCCAGGCAGAGCTGCGCGGCGCCGATGCCAGCCACGCCTGGGTGGCCGTATGGTGCGGCGCCGAGGCCGGCTGGGTGCATCTCGATCCCACCAACGATCTCGTTGTGCATGACGAGCACGTGATCGTCGCCTGGGGCCGCGACTTCGCCGATGTCAGCCCGGTGCGCGGCATCATCCTCGGCGGCGGCCATCACACCTACGGCGTTGAAGTCGAGCTCGTCCCGCTGACCTGACTGAACGCCGGCATGTTTCTTGCGCGGTGACCCGCATCGGGAACACGCAGGAGACGGACCATGCGTTTCGTTCACGTTATCGCCGCGGCCGCTATTGCCGCCTTTTCAGCCGCCACGCTGCCGGCTCAGCCAGCCACCGCCCAGGAAAAGGTCCTGAAGGTGGTGATGCATTCGGATGTGAAGATCCTCGACCCGCACTGGACCACGGCCTACATCGTGCGCAACCACGGTTACATGGTCTACGACACGCTGTTCGGCATGGATGCCCAGTTCAAGATCCAGCCGCAGATGCTGGAGAGCTGGAAGGTCTCCGACGACAAGCTGGTCTATACCTTCACCCTGCGCGACGGGCTGAAGTTCCACGATGGCTCAGCCGTGACCAGCGAGGACGTGATCGCCTCGCTCAAGCGCTGGGGCTCGCGCGACGCCATGGGCCAGAAGCTGATGAGCTTCGCCAAGGGCTACGACGCCGTCGATGCGAAGACCTTCACCTTGACCCTGAAGGAGCCCTACGGGCTGGTGATCGAGTCGCTGGGCAAGCCCAGCTCGCTGGTGCCCTTCATCATGCCGGCGCGCATCGCCGCAACGCCCGGCACGCAGCAGATCTCGGAGTTCATCGGCTCCGGCCCCTTCGTCTTCCGCCGCGATCTGTGGCGGCCCGGCGCGATCGCGGTCTACGACAAGTTCAAGGACTACAAGCCGCGCAACGAGCCGCCGTCCTCGGTGGCCGGCGGCAAGGTGGTGAAGGTCGACCGCGTCGAATGGATCGCCATGCCCGATCCGCAGACCACGGTGAACGCGCTGCTCGCCGGCGAGATCGACATGATCGAGCAGCCCTCGATGGAGCTGCTGCCGCTGCTGGAGAAGGACTCCGCCATCGTCATCAGCGACTACAACAAGCTCGGCAGCCAGTACAATCTGCGCTTCAACGTCCTGCACAAGCCGTTCGACAACCCGAAGGTCCGCCAGGCCGTCCTCTATGCGCTGAACCAGAAGGACTTCCTGATCGCCGGCATCGGCGACGAGCGCTACATCCATCCCTGCAAGGCGGTGTTCATCTGCGGCACGCCGCTGGCGACCGACGCCGGCTTCAAGGACAAGCTCGAGTCGGACTTCGCCAAGTCGAAGGCGCTGCTCAAGGAAGCCGGCTATGACGGCACGCCGATCGTGCTGCTCTTCGCCACCGACACCAACACTGGTCGCCTGACGCCGATCGTGAAGTCGCTGATGGAAAAAGGCGGCTTCACCGTCGACATGCAGGCGATGGACTGGCAGTCGGTGGTCTCGCGCCGCGCCAAGAGGGATCCACCGACCTCGGGCGGCTGGCACGCCTTCATGACGTCCTGGGTGTCGGCCGACCTGCTCGATCCGATCATGACCGCCTTCGTCGGCGCCAATTGCGACAAGGCGATCTTCGGCTGGCCCTGCGACGAGACCATCGAGAAGCTGCGCGACGAGTACGCCCGCAGCGGCGACCCGGTACGCCAGAAGGCGCTGGCCGAGGCCATCCAGGTGCGCATCTCGGAGTATCCGACGCACGTGCATCTGGGCCAGTACAACGTGCCCACGGCGCGGCGGAAGAATATCTCCGCCCTGCTCGAGGCCCCCGCGCCGCTGTTCTGGGACGTCGAGAAGAAATAGGCTGTCGGCGGCCAGCCTCGTATCAGGAGCACCCATGCGTATCGTCATCGCGCAGATGAAGCACGAGACCAACACCTTCTCACCCGTGCCGACGCCGATCGGCCGCTTCGCCCGCGGCAGGCCGCTGCCGCCCGAGGGCAAGGACGCCTACGAGGCGTTCAAGAACACCGGCACCGGCATGGGCGCCTTCATCGAGCTGGCCGAGGGCATCGGCGCGGAGATCGTCACGCCGATCGCCGCCGGCGCGCCGCCCAGCGGCGCCGTCGAGGATGCGGCCTTCGAGTACATGAGCGAGCGCATCTGCGATGCCGTCGCCAAGGGCTGCGACGCCATCCTGCTCGACCTGCACGGTGCGATGGTGACGCAGAGCCTGGAGGACGGCGAAGGCGAGCTGCTCAAGCGCGTGCGCAAGCTGGCGCTCGGGACGCCGATCGGCGTGTCGCTCGACATGCACACCAACCTCTACCCGGCGATGGTCGAGAATTGCGACGTGATCGCCGGCTACCAGACCTACCCGCACATCGACCTCTACGAGACCGGCCTGCGCGCCGGAAAGCCGATCCTCGCCATGCTCGAGGGCAAGGCACGGCCGGTGATGGCCTGGGGCAACAAGCCGATGCTGCCGCACGTCATGCGCCAGGGCAGCGACGACGAGCCCAACAAGTGGCTGCAGCAACGCTGTCGCGCGATGGAGAGCGAGGGCGCGCTGGCGGCCAGCCTGTTCGTCGGCTTCCCGCACGCCGATATCCGCGAGGCCGGCCTGTCCTCGGTGGTCGTCGCCGATGCCGACAAGATGAAAGCCGAGGGCTTCCGCGACGAACTGCTCGACCACGCGTGGAAGAACCGCGAGGCCTTCGTCTACAAGATCGAGCCGTTGCAGGAGTCGCTGGCGCGCGGCAAGTCAATGAGCGGCCATGGCAAGCCCATCGTCCTGCTCGACCACTACGACAACTCCGCCTCGTGCGGCACCATGGACACCATGGCGGTGCTCGCCGGCGTGCTCGATGCCGGCCTCGACAACGTCGCGGTCTTCGCCATCCACGATCCGCAGGCCGTGCAGGAGATGATCAAGGCCGGCATCGGCGCCACGGTGACGATCAAGCTCGGCGGCAAGTACGACCTGCCCTCGATCAAGCGCAAGGGCGAGTCGCGCACGGTGACCGGCACGGTGAAGCTGATCAGCAACGGCCAGTACCGCAACAAGGGCCCGATGTCGAAGGGCGTGCTGATGGACATGGGCCCGACAGTCGTGCTCGACACCGGCAAGGTCGAGATCGTGGTGATCTCGCGCCACCAGGAGCCCAACGACCTGGAGTGCTTCCGCTCGGTGGGCATTGACCCGACCGCGAAGAAGTACCTGGTGCTGAAGAGCCGTGTGCACTGGCGGGCCGCTTTCCGGCCGATCATCGGCGGCGAGGTCGAGTGCGCCGGGGTGGGCGTCTGCACCTCGGACTACTCGATGCTCGATTTCCGCAACGTGCGCCGGCCGGTCTATCCACTGGACCGGATCAACACGCCCTGAGTGGTCAAAGCCGCCCCGCGAAAACGGCGGGTCGGCAAGGGCACGCGCCATGGGTAAACTCTGGTTCATAAAGTCCGGAGGAACCCATGGCGCGCGACCCCAGCCTGATCATCCGCAACGGCACCATCGTGGACGGCACGGGCGCCAGGCCCTTCGAGGCCGATGTCGCGATCGAGGACGGCAAGATCGTCGCTGTCGAGCGCAGGATCGCCCAGCGCGGTGCCGAGGAGATCGACGCCAAGGGCCAGATGGTGGCGCCCGGCCTGGTCGACATCCACACCCACTACGACGGTCAGGTGACCTGGAGCGGCGAGGTCACGCCGTCCTCGCAGCTCGGCGTCACCACGGTGCTGATGGGCAATTGCGGCGTCGGCTTCGCGCCGGTGCGCAAGGACGACCACGGCCTGCTGATCAAGCTGATGGAAGGCGTCGAGGACATCCCGGAGCCGGTGCTGAGCGCCGGCCTGCCGTGGAACTGGGAAAGCTTCGGCGACTATCTCGACGCGCTGGGCGCGCGCCAGTACGACGCCGACATCGCCACCCAGCTGCCGCACGCCGCCCTGCGCGTCTACGTCATGGGCGAGCGCGGCGTCGATCGCGAGCCGGCCACCGATGCCGATTGCCAGGAGATGCGCCGACTGTCGGCCGAGGCGATGCGCCAGGGCGCGCTGGGCTTCGGCACCTCGCGCACCATCAACCACAAGGCCAGCGACGGCCGCCACATCCCGACGCTTACGGCCGAGGAGTCCGAGCTCACCGCCATTGCCATGGGGATGAAGGATGCTGGCAGGGGCGTGATGCAGATCGTCTCCGACCTGCGCGACATCGAGGCCGAGATCGCCATGCTGCGGCGCATCATGGAGAAGTCGGGCCGGCCTCTGTCGATCTCGCTGGCGCAGAACGACCGCGCGCCCGATCGCTGGCGCCAGACGCTCGGCCTCATCTCGCAGGCGGCCGATGCCGGCCTGCCGATGAAGGCGCAAGTCTGCGGCCGCGCCATCGGCCTGATGCTGGGCCTCGAGCTGACGCGCAACCCGTTCTTCACCCATCCGACCTACAAGAAGATCGCCCACCTGCCGCTCGCGCAGCGCGTCGCCGAGATGCGCAAGCCCGAGGTGCGCGCCGCGATCCTGTCGGAACAGCCGATGAACCACCGCGACGTGCTGGAGCGCATCGCCAACTTCGACAAGATCTTCGTGCTGGGCGATCCGCCGGATTATGAGCAGGCGCCGGAGCAGAGCCTCGCCGGCATCGCGCGGCGCACCGGCAAGCGCGCCGAGGAGATCGCCTACGACGTGCTGCTGGAGCGCGACGGCAGCGGCATGCTCTACGTGCCGCTCCTGAACTATGTCTCCGGCAACCTCGACACCACGCGCGAGATGCTGACGCATCGCGATACGCTGCCTGGCCTCGGCGATGGCGGCGCGCATGTCGGCATCATCTGCGACGCCAGCACGCCGACCTTCCTGCTCACCCACTGGGCGCGCGATCGCAAGCGCGGCGCCAAGCTGCCGATCGAGACCGTGATCTCGCGCCAGGCGCGCGAGACCGCCGCCGCGGTCGGGCTGAACGATCGCGGCGTGATCGCACCGGGCTACAAGGCCGACATCAACGTCATCGACTTCGACCGCCTGACCCTGCGCGCGCCCGAAGTTGCCTACGACCTGCCGACCGGCGGCCGCCGCCTGATGCAGCGCGCCGAAGGCTATGTCGCCACCATCGTCTCCGGCGCCGTGGTGCGCCGCGAGGGTGCCGATACCGGCGCGCGGCCGGGCCGGCTGGTGCGCGGAGCGCAGCGCGCACCAGCGTGAGCTACGCCCACATCACCGTCGAGCATGACGGGGCGGTGGCGGTCCTGACCTTCAACCGCCCCGCCGTCCTCAACGCCTTCAACAACGAGCTGATGCGCGAGACGCTCGACGCCGTCGCCGCGCTCAACGCGAACGACTCAACGCGCGTCATCGTCGTGCGCGGCGCCGGCCGCGCCTTCTCTGCCGGCTTCGACCTGAAGGCCTCGGCCGGGCGCGTGATGGAGGACGTATCGGACTGGGAAAAGCAGATGAAGCTCCAGTTCGACTTCATCATGCAGTTCTGGCACAGCGCCAAGCCGACGATCGCGGTGGCGCACGGCTTCTGCCTCGCCGGCGCCTTCGAACTGATGCTGGCCTGCGATGTCACCGTCGCCGCCGAGGGCACGCGCTTCGGCGAGCCGGAGGTGCGCTTCGGCACCGGCATCGTCGCCATGCTGCTGCCGTGGATCACCGGTCCCAAGCAGGCCAAGGAGCTGCTGCTGACCGGCGACGACCGCATCGACGCCGCCGATGCGCTGCGCATGGGCATCGTCAACCATGTCCTGCCTGTTGATCAGGCGTTCGACAAGGGCATGGCCATTGCGCGCACCATGGCCAAGGCGGCCGAGCGCTCGGTGCGGCTGACCAAGCGCGCGATCAATGCGCAGTACGAGGCGATGGGATTGTCCGGGGCGCTGTCGTCGGCGCTCGACATGGACGTGCTGCTGAACGCCGGATCGAGCCCGGAGAAGCGCGAATTCGCGCGCATCCGCAAGGAACAGGGCGTCAAGGCCGCCCTGGCGTGGCGCGACGCGCGCTTCAAGTAGCGCGCGTCGCCCACTTCAGGATCAGGCCGGCAGGCCCTCGGCCGCGCAGGTGCGCTGCCCCGCGGGCCGCGCCTTCATGCGATCGAAATGCGCCTGCAGGTTGGCGGGCAGCGGGATCTTCACGCGGCCAGCCCAGAACTCGATGTAGAACTGCGCCGCATCGGCGATCGAGAACTGGCTGCCCAGCACGTACTCCTTGCCGGCCATCTTCTCGTTGAGCAGCGCCAGGCCCTTCT
>CAYNOF010000171.1:0-1389 GCA_964398335.1 uncultured Rhizobiaceae bacterium | reverse complement strand
AAGCTCGGTGCGCAACGCTTCCATCGTCCAGCCGCGGAAGTTTTCATTCAGGTAGCGGGCCGCGACGTCCAGATCGGCCTGAGACAAATCCAGGCGCAGCACCCGGTCCCGCACCAGGCCGGATTTGGTCACCACCACCGCCAGCACTTTCTGATCGCCGATCCGGGAAAAATATACGTGCTCCAAGGCATTCTTCGGGCCGTTCAGGGCCACGGCGACCCCCACATTGCGCGAGATCAGCGACAACACGTGGGAGGTACGCTCCATGAACTCCTGCACATCGGCGACCCCCTGCAACGAACCTTGGATGATGGTTTCGTCTTCGTGCGAAAGCTTGGCGGTCCCGGTCAGTTGTTCCACGTAATAACGATAAGCCTCGGTGGTAGGAATGCGGCCGGCCGAAGTGTGTGGCTGCTCCAGAAACCCCGCATCGGAGAGGTCCGCCATCACATTGCGGATGGTGGCCGGACTGAGCCCCTCGCGATTGGAACGCGCCAGGGTGCGTGAACCGATCGGCTCCCCCGTGGCGATGAAGGTCTCCACGATGGCCGTCAGAATCTCTCTTTCTCTTCCGCCGATGGATTCCAGAGCCATACTTAAAACTTCCTCGCGGTTTCCGCAATTCTGAGTAACTAAAACTGTTTCAATGACTTACAGGATTTTTGCCGGCCCCCTGCTGTTTAAATTCTAGGAACTCCGGCACTCGCTGTCAAGATTGGCACTCTCTCACAGAGAATGCTAAGTCTATCGTTCTAATCTTTATCTATCAATGAGATACATCACCCCTGCTGGCTGAGCAAGGGTTATCTCCTTTGACTCGCGGGACTCCCCCGGCTTTGCCTGAATTGTCTTTCCCGCATATCTTCTTTAGTGCCGGTATAAAACCCTGCGATGGGCGCAAAGCCAAAAATTGCTGTGATCGGCGCTGGTGCCTTTGGCGGATGGACCGCACTCTCCTTACTGCGGCGTGGCGCCGCTGTCACTTTATTGGATGCATGGGGCCCGGGCAACGCACGCGCTTCTTCCGGCGGAGAAACCCGCATCATCCGCGGGTGCTACGGACCCGACCAACCTTACACCGCGATGACGGCGCGGGCTTTCCAGCTGTGGGCGGAGCAGGAAAAGTATGGCAACCAGCAATACCTCTACCGCACCGGGGTCTTGTGGATGGTCACTGGCGATGGCGATGCGTTTGAACGCGGTTCATTGCCACTGCTGCGGGAACACAGCATCGCTTATGAAGAATTATCGGCGCAGGAAATGGCGCGACGCTGGCCGCAGATTCACCTCGAAGGAGTACGCTGGGGAATTTTCGAGCCGGCCAGTGGATACCTGATGGCCCGTATCGCTTGCCAGGCCGTCGTCGAGGCCTTTATCGCCGGGGGCGGA
>CAYNOF010000170.1:0-3710 GCA_964398335.1 uncultured Rhizobiaceae bacterium | reverse complement strand
GTAGGTGCGGATGCGTTCGCTGCGGTCGCCGCTGCCGACCTGGCCCTTGCGCGATGCGGCGCGCTCGTCGTGCAGCTTCTGGCGCTGTGCCTCGTAGAGGCGCGCGCGCAGGATCTTCATCGCCTTGGCCTTGTTCTTGTGCTGGCTCTTCTCGTCCTGCTGGCTGACCACGACGCCGGTGGGCAAGTGCGTGATGCGCACGGCGCTGTCGGTGGTGTTGACCGACTGGCCGCCCGGGCCGGAGGAGCGGAACACGTCGATGCGCAGGTCCTTGTCCTCGATCTTGATGTCGACCTCCTCCGCCTCGGGCAGCACGGCCACGGTGGCGGCGGAGGTATGGATGCGGCCCTGCGACTCGGTGGCCGGCACGCGTTGCACGCGATGCACGCCCGATTCGAACTTCAGCCGCGCGAAGACGTCCTTGCCGGTGACGGTCGCGGTGGCCTCGCGATAGCCGCCCATGCCGCTCTCGGACAGCTCCATCACCTCGAACTTCCAGCCGCGCAACGCGGCGTAGCGCTGGTACATGCGGAACAGGTCGGCGGCGAACAAAGCCGCCTCCTCGCCGCCGGTGCCGGCACGCACCTCGAGGATGGCGTTGCGCGCGTCGGCCTCGTCGCGCGGCAGCAGCATGAGCTGCACGCTGCGCTCCAGTTGCGGCACGCGCTCCTTTGCGGCGCGGAATTCCTCCTCGGCCAGCGCCTTCATCTCGGCGTCGGTTGCCGGATCGGCCACCATGGCGGCGAGGTCCTGCGCCTCCTTCTGCGCCGCGCGCAGCTCGCGCACCTTCTCGACCAGCGGGCCGAGCTCGGCGTATTCCTTCGACGCCTGGGTGAACTTCGCCGAATCGAGCCCGCCGCCGGAGAGGATCGATTGCAGCTCCTCGTGGCGATGGACGACCTGGTCGAGCTTGTCGTCGAGGGTCATGTCAGATCTTGGCGTCCTCGTCGCCGCCGTCGAGCGCCAGCAACTCCTCGAGCTCATCCAGCGCATCGCCGACGAGCGCCTCGACCACATGGTCGAACGCCACCTCGCGCTGGCTGCCGTCGTCGAGATCCTTCAGCGCCACGACGCCCTTCTGCAGCTCGGCCTCGCCGATGATCAGCGCATGGCTGGCGTTGAGCTTGTTGGCGCGCTGCAGCCGGCGCTTCATGTTGCCGCGGTAGGCCAGCTCGACCGCCACGTCGGCCTCGCGCAGCTCGCGTGCCAGGGCCAGCGCGCGACGCTCCGCCGCCTCGCCCATCGGTACGATCGCGACAGGGCGCTCCGGCTTGGGCGGCTCGTTGGCCAGCATCGCCAGGCGCTCGATGCCGCCGGCCCAGCCGATACCGGCGGTCGGCGGGCCGCCCAGCCCCTCGATCAGGCCGTCGTAGCGGCCGCCGCCGATCACCGTGCCCTGCGCACCGAGATGCGTGGTGACGAACTCGAAGGCAGTGTGGGTGTAGTAGTCCAGCCCGCGCACCAGGCTCGGCTCGACGACGAACTCGATACCCGAGGCTTCGAGTCCCGCCCTCACCGCGGCGAAGAAATCGCGCGAGGCGGCGTTGAGATAGTCCGACAGCGACGGCGCGTTGACGTTGATCGCCTTGTCGCCCTCGTCCTTGCTGTCGAGAATCCGCATGGGATTGCGCTCCAGGCGGCGCAGCGAATCCTCGCTCAGCTTGTCCTTGTGGGCGCTGTAGTAGTCGATCAGCACCTTGCGGTAGGCCGCGCGGCTCTCGGGGTCGCCCAGCGAATTGAGGCTGAGCGTGCAGCGCGCGAGAATGCCCAGGCGCTTCAGGATGTCGGCGGCCAGCGAGATCACCTCGACGTCGCATTCCGGCTCGGGCGCGCCCAGCACCTCGACGTCGATCTGGTGGAACTGGCGCTGGCGGCCCTTCTGCGGCCGCTCGTAGCGGAACATCGGGCCGTGCGCGAAGACCTTCAGCGGCACCTGCTGCATCATGCCGTTGGAGATGAAGGCGCGGCAGATGCCGGCGGTGTACTCGGGCCGCAAGGTCAGGCCCTCGCCGCCGCGGTCGGTGAAGCTGTACATCTCCTTCGACACGACGTCGGAGGTCTCGCCCATGCCGCGCGCGAAGAGCTCGGTGAACTCGAAGATCGGCGTCGACATCTCGGCATAGCCGTAGAGGCGGGCGACCTCGCGCGCGGTGTTCCAGACATGCGCGAAGCGCGGGAACTCGTCGGGCAGGATGTCGTGGGTGCCGCGTACGGGTTGGAGCTTGGACACGTCGGGATTCCAGAGAAAACGGGTTGGACGGCCGCCCCGGAGGCGGTCGCGGCCGGTTGATTACACGGATTGAAGCGGCCTGCCCACCCCCGGCCCGCCAGGAGGACCTATTCCGGGGACTATTCCGCCGCGGCCTTGGGCGTGGCGGCGGCCCTGGCGGCCTCGATCTCGGCGGCCTTCTTCTCGATCATCTGGGCCAGATGCTCGATGATATCGGCGTCCTTGAGCCTGTGATGCGGCACGCCCGCGTCATAGACCTGATGGGTGCCGTTGCCGCCCCCGGTGAAGCCGTTATCGGTCTCGCGCGCCTCGCCCGGGCCGTTCACGACGCAGCCGATCACCGACACGGTCATCGGCGTGGTGATGTGGGCGACGCGCTTCTCCAGCGCCTCGACGGTGCGGATGACGTCGAACTGCTGGCGTGCGCAGCTCGGGCAGGACACCAGGTTGACGCCGCGATGCCTCAGGTTCAGCGCCTTCAGCATCTCGAAGCCGACACGCACCTCCTCCTCGGGCTCGGCCGACAGCGACACGCGGAGCGTGTCGCCGATGCCGCCCCACAGCAGCATGCCCAGGCCGATCGAGGATTTCACGGTGCCGGTGCGCAGGCCGCCGGCCTCGGTGACGCCGATATGCAGCGGGTAGTCACAGGCTTCGGCGAGGCCCTGGTAGGCGGCGACGGCGAGGAAGACGTCGGAGGCCTTCACGCTGATCTTGAACTCGCGGAAATCGTGGTCCTCGAGGATGCGCGCATGGTCGAGCGCGCTTTCGACCATCGCCTCGGGGCACGGCTCGCCGTACTTCTCCAGCAGGTCGCGCTCGAGCGAGCCGGCATTCACGCCGATGCGCATCGAGACGCCGTGGTCGCGCGCCGCCTTCACCACCTCGCGCACGCGCTCGGCGCTGCCGATATTGCCGGGGTTGATGCGCAGGCAGGCGGCACCCGCGTCGGCCGCCTCGATGGCGCGTTTGTAGTGGAAGTGGATGTCGGCGACGATCGGCACCCTGGCGGCGCGCACGATCTCCTTCAGCGCCCGGGTCGAATCCTCGTCCGGGCAGGAAACGCGGATGATGTCGACACCCGCCTCCTCGCAGCGGCGGATCTGGTCGATCGTCGCACGCGCATCGGCGGTCAGGGTGTTGGTCATGGTCTGCACGGTGATCGGCGCATCGCCGCCCACCGGCACGCTGCCGACCATGATGCGCCTGCTCTTACGGCGCTGGATGTCACGATAGGGTCTGACGCTCATCGTCCAGTGGCCCGGGCTGCTGGGGGTGACGCATTCTACCCGTCATATGGGCGCAGAGCGACCATCAGGCAGGCGCCAGCGACCTCATGCCACCAATGTGTGCAGGAACGATGTCAGCGCTTGGCGTCGGGCGTCAGGCGATAGCCGATGCCCTCGGGCACCGTATAGGGCTCGCCGGCGCGCACGAAGGTCGAGGCCAGCACCTCGCCATTGGCGCCGCGCAACTCCAG
>CAYNOF010000169.1:0-6900 GCA_964398335.1 uncultured Rhizobiaceae bacterium | reverse complement strand
CGATACCGATCCGGTGACGGCGCTGAAGGCGCTGACCGGATTGCCGCCGCACTTCATCGACCTCGGCCAGTACGGCGTCGCGCGCAACCTCAAGCGCGAGGCGCTCGACGATGTCGTGGCGCATGCCGGCGCGGTGTCGCTGCCGGCGCCGGGCGTCGAGGGCGGGCCGTTCGCCTTCGACGCCGCGCGCTTCGCCGCGCTCGAGACCGCGACCATCGCGGCGCTCAAGGCGCATCACGAGAAGAACCCCAACAGCGCCGGCATGGAGCCGCAGAAGCTGCGGCTGGCGCTGCCGACGCGCGTGCCGCCGGCGCCGTTCAGCGCGCTGTGCACGGCGCTGCTCAAGGGCAGGAAGGTCGAGGCCGACGGGCCGTGGCTGCGCCTGCCCGGCCACAGCGTGCGGCTCTCGCCGCAGGACGAGCGCCTGTGGGCGCGCATCCAGCCGGTGCTGAAATCGGCGCGCTTCGGCCCGCCGCGGGTGCGCGACTTCGCCGACGAGTTCGACTTCGCCGAGACCCAGGTGCGCGACCTGATGCGCCGCCTGAGCCGCATGGCCGTGGTCTGGCAGGTGGCGCCCGACCACTTCTTCCTGCGCGACGCCGTCGCCGACATGGCGCGCATCGTCGAGGACCTCGCGACCACGGCGCCCGACGGCACGTTCAAGGCGGCGGAATTCCGCGACCGCATCGGCGGCGGCCGCAAGGTGGCGATCCAGATCCTGGAGTTCTTCGACCGCGCCGGCCTGACGTCGCTGAAGAACGAGCGCCGCACCATCGACAGGGTGAAGCTGGAGCGGTTTGTCAGCCGCGTCGCGACGTCGTAGTCTTCGACCGACACGACAGCGGGGAAGGGAATCGCTCCCGGTGGGGCGGCCGGACTTCAAACCCGGTAAGGGCCGTCGGACGGTCCTTCGTGGGTTCGACTCCCACTCTCTTCCGCCACGCCCGGCCTATGGCTTGTCGTGTTCGGACGACACGCTGAGCAGCGGCGGCTGGGGGCTGCTTCCGCGCTGTGCGCAGACCGGTTCGGCGGCGCTCACGCCGGTCTTCTCGGCCAGGATCCGGCAGGCGATCGGTGCCGCCTGCGCGCGTGTCATGCCCAGCTTCAGGCGCTTGTCGTAGAGCGTCTCGATCAGCAGGTAGTCGGTGGGTGTCAGGCCCTCGCGGTTATAGACGTAGCTCAGGATGCTATCGAGGCCGTGCGGGTGCGACTTGAAGCCGAAGCCATGCAGCGCCTCATGCACCACGCAACGATCGCTGGTGAAGTGCAGGCGGGTGCCGACGTTGATGGCGACGTGCTGCATGCGCCCGAACTTCCAGGTGGCGTCGGTGAAGCAATTGCTCGAGCCGCCGGCCATGCCGATGCCGCCGCTGCTGGAATCGGAAAACTTGCCGACGAAATTTG
This sequence comes from uncultured Rhizobiaceae bacterium, assembly GCA_964398335.1. Taxonomy (GTDB): domain Bacteria; phylum Pseudomonadota; class Alphaproteobacteria; order Reyranellales; family Reyranellaceae; genus JAFAZJ01. The sequence goes on along the minus strand of CAYNOF010000169.1, from coordinate 5,496 downwards.
CGTCGGGCGCCGTGGGTGCGACCTCGCGCACGGCGACCCCGGCGATGGCCGCTATCTCGCGCACGGCCTTGCTCATGAGACTGGCCTGACGCGATGATCTGGTGGGATTGACGAAGGTCATGACGATCTCGCTGTCCCACCGCGCGACATCGCTGGGCTTCGACGAGTCGTCATCGACGCGCAGGGCTGCGTCTTCGAAGCCCTTGGCCAGCCGTGCCAGATCGTCGGCCGGGCCGGCATGGGCCGGAAAGACATATCCCATTGTCGCCGCGACCAGCAGCGCCACCCAACGCATGGTCATGTCTTCCAACGCCTCCCAACGACACCACCGTGCTCCGTCATCGATGCGACGTCGATCGCCGCGATCGTCACGATGGATGGCAATCACTGTAGCGCCCGTGTGTGGACGCGCGAATGACAGTGAGAGGTGACGTCGCTTCGCGTCGGGTCAGTTATTCACCCGTGACCGCTCACTCCTTAAACGAGCGCTAATCCGCCTTGATGCCGGCGGCGCGGATCACCTCGCGGTAGCCGCGGCGGTTCTCGTCCATGGTCCTGGTGAGCGCGGCGGAGTCGGCGAAGGCCGGCACCATGCCGTTGTCGAGCAGCCGCTGGCTGACCAGCGAGTCTTCGGTCGCCGCCTTGACCGTGTCCTCCCAGCGCTTGACCACCGCCGGCGGCAGGCCGGTGGGGCCGCACAGGCCGAACCAGGCATAGGTCTCGAAGCCCGGCGCCACCTCGCCGATCATCGGCGCGTCGGGGAAGAAGCGCTTGCCCAGCGGGTCACCCAGCCCGAGCAGGCGCAGCGCTCCCGAGCGGATGTGCGGGACCACGTCGCCCAGATTGGTGAGCGAGAAATCGGTGCGCCCGCTGGTCAGGTCGGGCAGCGCCGCCGCCGAGCCGCGATAGGGCACGTGCACCAGCTTCAGCCCGAGCTTCTGCGCCAGGAGCTCGCTCGACAGATGCTGCACCGAGCCGACGCCCGGCGTGGCGTAGCTGATCGTGGCGGGCTTGGCGCGGGCCGCGGCCACCACGTCCTGGACCGAGCGGTAGGGGCTGTCCTTGCCGACGACCATGCCGAAGGTCGAGCGCAGCAGCTGGCTCACGCCCATCAGCTCGGTCGCCGGGTTCACCGCGAGCTGCAGCCCGGGCAGCTCGGTGACGATGGTCATGTTGCCGGTGGTGCAGAACAGCACGGTGTGGCCGTCGGCCGGGCTGCGCGCGGCGCCTTCGGCGGCGATCATGCCGTTGGCGCCGGTGCGGTTCTCGACGATCACCTGCTGGCCGAGCGTGCGGGTCGCGACATCGGCCAGCAGGCGCGCCGCCATGTCGCCCGAGCCGCCCGGCGCGAAGCCGTACAGCATGCGGATCTGCTTGCTGGGGAAGGCAGCGGGCTGCGCCGTCGCGCCCTGCAGGGCCACGGCGGCGAGTCCCAGCCCCGCCAGCGCCGTCGCCAGAGCGCCGATCCGTCCACGCATGACACGTCCCTCCTGAACCGTTTGTACTTACTTGTCGAACAGCAAGTATGTTGGGCGAGTCTAACCGTCTCCCGCCGGGCCGCGAAGCGCCCTACCATCGCCGCTCTCGCCACGTGGAACGCAGACCATGAGCACCGCCATCCGTCCCTTCGCCATCGCCGTGCCCGACGCGGTGCTCGACGACCTCAAGGCGCGCCTGCGCAACACGCGCTGGCCGGAGGCGGAGCTGGTCGACGACTGGAGCCAGGGCGCGCCGCTGACGTGGATCCAGGACGTCTGCCGCTACTGGGCCGAGACCTACGACTGGCGCGCGCGGGAGACGGCGCTGAACCGCTTCGCGCAGTTCACCACCGGGATCGACGGCCTCGACATCCATTTCCTGCACGTGCGGTCGCCGCACGACAACGCGCTGCCGCTGGTCATCACCCATGGCTGGCCGGGCTCGTTCGTGGAGTTCCACAAGGTCATCGAGCCGCTGACCAACCCGACCGCTCATGGCGGCAATGCCGCCGACGCCTTCCACGTCGTCTGCCCGTCGCTGCCGGGCTTCGCCTTCTCGGGGAAACCCACGACCACGGGCTGGGGCGTGGCGCGCATCGCCCAGGCCTGGGCGAGCCTGATGGCGCGGCTGGGCTACGCGCGCTACGGCGCGCAGGGCGGCGACTGGGGCTCGGCGGGGACGACGGCGCTGGGCGCGCTCGACCCGGCGCATTGCGCCGCCATCCACATCACGCTGGCGATGAACACGCGGCCCAAGGTCGAGGGCGAGCCGACGGCCGAGGAGGCGCGTGCGCTGAAGGGCATGCAGCATTACGCCGACTGGGATTCCGGCTATTCCAAGCAGCAATCGACGCGGCCGCAGACCCTGGGCTACGGGCTCACCGATTCGCCCGCGGGCCAGGCGGCGTGGATCCTCGAGAAGTTCTGGGCCTAGACCGATTGCGCGGGCCATCCCGAGACCATCCTCGGCCGCGACGAGCTGCTCGACAACGTCATGCTGTACTGGACGACGGCTTCGGCCACGTCGTCGGCGCGGCTCTACTGGGAGAGCTTCCGGCCGGAGAGCCGCAAGCCGCTCAAGGTCGCGGTGCCGACCGGCGTCGCGGTGTTCCCGAAGGAGATCGTCACGCCGGTGCGCAAATGGATGGAGAGCAGCTTCACCGACATCAGGCACTGGAGCGAGATGCCGAAGGGCGGCCACTTCGCCGCCTTCGAGCAGCCGGCGGCGTTTGTCGCGGAGGTGCGGCGGTTCTTTGCCGGGCTGCGGTGAGCGGCGGAACAAGTGGACGGCGCGGGGCAAACGTGACCTAAGGTAACCGCATCACCGGCCACGTCCCGGGCCGCCGGTGGCTGAGAGATGATCCGTGCTCCCGCCTGTCCGCTGCGAGGGAGTCGATGCGGCCTCACAAGTACAAAGTCGGCGAGTTCGTGCGCGTGGCCACCGCCAAGTACCTCGGTGCGCCGCAAGGTCGCTACGAGGTCGTCCGGCTGATGCCGCCGGCGCAGGACAACCAGAACCAGTATCGCGTGAAGTCGGTCGAGGACGGCGTCGAACGCATGGTGAGGGAGGACGACCTGTCGTGAGCGCGCCCGGCTTGCTCACGCCGTGCGCCAGCTGGCGCCGCGTGCCGCTCGATCGCCTGCCCTGGCGGCACGAGCGGTGCATGCGGCGCGTCCGGGATGCCGAGCCCTAGCCATGCCGCGTGACCGGGACCGCGCCGCGCAGGTGGTGCGGCTGCGCAACGACGCCCGACGCGCGCGCCGGCTGGCGGAGCAGGTCACCGACGCCGACGATCTCGAATTGTATCGACAGCTGGCGGATGACTGGGACCGCGAGGCCGATGCGCTCGAGCAGGCCGGGGCCGGCGATCGCCGGGTGGCGGCAACGGGGCGGCGATCGCGCCGTTGAGCCGCGTGCGCGCGTCGCGCCCGCCGATCGCCTGCGCCTGTCGTGCAACCCTGTCGCAGCCGGTCACGGCTGTCGTGGCTTCCAGATCAGGGTCCGCGCCGACGACACGCTCAGCCTGGATTCGTGACGGTCGCGAACGACACCGGATACCGGATATGGTGAGCCGCGAGGGGAAGGTCAGCGGGTCGACGGCAATCCACGATCGGCGATCATCCGACAGGCTGGCGCGGTCGCGCGGATCCGGGGAGAGTTGCCATGAGTGATGTCCGGCCGGTGCCACGGGCGCGGATCCCGTGGATGCGGCGGCTCGGTCCTGGCCTGATCACCGGCGCCGCCGACGACGATCCCAGCGGCATCGCCACCTACTCGCAGGCCGGCGCGCAGTTCGGCGTCCACATGCTGTGGACGGTGGTGCTGACCTATCCGCTGATGGCGGCGACCCAGTCGATCTGCGCGCGCATCGGGCGGGTCACCGGCGAGGGGCTGGCCGCCAACATGGCGCGGGTGATGCCGCGATGGCTGGTGCACGCCATCGTCTTCCTGCTCTTCCTCGCCAACGCGGTGAACATCGGCGCCGATATCGCCGCGATGGGCGCCGCGTCGCGGCTGGTGCTGGGCGGCGGCGAGACGCTGTGGGCGATCCTGCTGGCCGCCGGCTCGCTCGGCCTGCAGGTCTTCGTGCCCTATCACCGCTACGTGCACCTGCTCAAATGGCTGACCCTGGCGCTGTTCGCCTATGTCGGCGTGCTGTTCGCGGTGCGCATCGACTGGGCCGCCGTGGCGCGCGCGACGCTGTGGCCGGACATCGCCTGGACGCGCGAGGCGCTGACCGTCATCGTCGCGGTCTTCGGCACGACGATCAGCCCCTACCTGTTCTTCTGGCAGAGCTCGGAGGAGGTCGAGGAGGAGACGCTGGCCGGCGCCGGTTCGCTGCTCGAGCATCCCGACGACGCGCCGGACGAGCTCGGCCGGATCGCCTTCGACACCTATGTCGGCATGGGGTTCTCGAACCTCATCGCCTTCTTCATCATGCTGACCACGGCGGTGACCCTGAACCAGGCCGGCATCCGCGACATCGCGACCTCGGCGCAGGCGGCCGAGGCGCTGCGGCCGATCGCCGGCGAGTTCGCCTTCCTGCTGTTCAGCCTGGGCATCATCGGCACCGGGCTGCTCGCCCTGCCGGTGCTCGCCGGCTCGGCGGCCTACGCGATCTGCGAGCTGCGCGGCTGGCGCGCCGGCCTCGAGCGCGAGCCGGCCAACGCCCGCGCGTTCTACGGCGCCATCGCGCTCGCCTTCGGCCTCGGCCTGCTGATGCTGGCGCTGCCCGTCGACCCGATCCGGGCGCTGTTCTGGAGCGCGGTGCTCAACGGGGTCATCGCCGTGCCGCTCCTGGTGGCGACGATGATCGTCGTGTCCAACCGCCGGCATCTCGGACGCTTCGTGGCGCCGCCCGGCCTGAAGATCGCCGGCTGGGCGACGACGGCGGTGATGGCGCTGGCGGCGCTGGCGATGGCCGTGCTGTGACGCCCGGTTCGGCCTTTCCCCTGATGGGGAAGGGAGGATCGCTGCGCGTCAATCCGGTTCGCGCGCGTGCGCGGCGGCTTCCTCCTCGGTGCGCAGCCAGATCTCGGTGGCGATCGGCCGTTCGGCTTCTTCCATGATGTGGCCGACCAGGCCGACGGCGCGGGCCATCACGCCGAAGCCGCGCACGACGCGCCACGGGAAGCCCAGCTCGCAGCACAGCGCGCCGATGGCGCCGGTGGCGTTGACCGGCAGCGACTTGCCCGACAGACGCTCGGCCTCGGCGGCGATCAGCTGGATCAGCTCGACATAGCCGCCGGACAGGCCGCACTCGCGCGCGACCTGGAACAGCCGGGGCGCGCGCGGATCGACCGGCTTGTGGATCGGATGGCCCATGCCGGGCACGATGCGCCGCTCGGCGGCGTAGGCGGCGGCGACCGCGCGCGCCTTGGCCTGCAGATCGACGCCGGCCGGCCCATCCGGCAGCGCCTCGTAGAGCATGCGCGCGGCGGTCTCCATGCTGCCGACGAACACGGAGCCCACGCCGCACAGCCCGGCGGCGACCGCCGCCAGCATCGACGCCGGCGC
>CAYNOF010000168.1:0-5074 GCA_964398335.1 uncultured Rhizobiaceae bacterium | reverse complement strand
ACGAGATCAACCAGCCGCTCACCGTGGTGCAGTTCGCCGCCGACGCCCTCGGCGCCGACCTCGAGGACAACCTGCATCGCGACGATCCCGAGGGCTATGCCGAGGCGGCGCTGCGCCACATCACGCGCGTGCGCAACCAGGCGCAGCGCGCGGCGGCCATCGTACGCCGCCTGCAGGGCTTCGCGCGCAAGGGCGACGACGCGGCGCATGCCCTCGACATCGCCGAGGCGGTGACCGGCGCCGCCGACCTGGTCGCCGAGCAGATGCGGCTGGCGCGCATCGGCGTCGCGCTCGACCTGCCGGCGGACCTGCCGCGGGTGCACGGCCACGTCAACCGCCTGCAGCAGGTGGTGATCAACCTGATGATCAACGCGCGCGACGCGATCCACGAGGATCGCGCCAGGAGCCCCGGCCCGGTGCGCCAGGACCGCATCGACGTGCGCGCCTTCCACGACACGGCCGCCGATCGCGTGGTGGTCGAGATCGGCGACAGCGGCCCGGGCATTCCCGCCCACGTGCTGCCGCGCCTGTTCGAGTCGTTCTTCACCACCAAGCCCAAGGGCAAGGGCACCGGGCTCGGCCTGTCGATCAGCACCGAGATCATGAACGAGATGAAGGGCACGATCGCGGCCGAGAACCGGCCGCAGGGCGGCGCGCTCTTCCGCCTGAGCTTCCCGCGCGCCGACGGCGAGCTGTCGGTCGCGGCCTGACGCTACACAGCAACCTCATGCTGAGGAGGCCGCGCGGCGGCCGTCTCGAAGCATGGGCAACGGACACGGAGCGGCATCCACCCTTCGAGATGCGCCCTGCGGGCGCTCCTCACGGTAAGGGGGGATCTAAGGCCGCGGCCTCAGCCCATCGAGCCACTCGATCGCGAGCTGGCGGTCGGGAAAGATGGCGATCGGGCGGATGCTCGACGCCGTGCCGTCGTCGAACTGCATCACCAGCTCCAGCGCGCGCGCCGAATCGACGATGAAGGCGGCCGGGCCGAGCGCCTGGTCGTCGGCGAGCGCGTTGGCCATCCGGGCGAGATCGCGGATCTGTGCCGCGGTGATCTCGACCGAGGCCTGCGACAGGTCATGGAGCTTGGGATGGCCGACCAGTCCTTCCCGGCGCATGTCCTCGATGAATTTCGCCCAGTCCTCGGCGGAGACCTGTCCCGACCACGTCGCGTCCACTGTCCGGCTCTCGGTCGATACGGTCCAAACGATGGGCATGCCCGATTTCCGGCAGGTTGAGGCGCGAAAGGCGGTGGCAGGGGACAGGCAACGCGGACACTCGGGGCTTGATAGACGTGATTCTCAGATCCTTCATGTGAAATTTGTGATAAGCATTTTCAGTGAATGCTGCCGCATCGGGCGCGGCCGGACGGGGTTGTTCCTCCCAGGGTAGCCGCCCCGTCGCGGCCCGGCCGGCGATCGATACTGACCGGACCCGTGCCTTGGTGTAGTCTGTCAAAAAAGAGCAGCCACCCCTGGTCGGTATTGGGGAGCTCAATGGTTGGGGATACGCCCGCGGATTTCCTGTCGGTCGATATCGAGAATTCGATCAATCGGCGCGTGTTCGAGACGTCGCTCGACCTGATCATGGTCACCGACCGGCGGGGCCGGATCCTGCGCATCAGCCCCAGCGTGCGGACCCTGCTGGGCTACGATCCGGCCGAGGTCGAGGGCCATGTCGCCAGCGATTTCATCCATCCCGACGACCTCGATCCGACGCGCAGCGAGATGCGGGTGGCCCGCAAGGGCCTCGCCACCCGCTATTTCGACTGCCGCTACCTGCACCGCGACGGCCGTCCGGTGGCGCTGAACTGGACCGGCGTGTGGTCGGAGGCGGACCAGCACCATTTCTTCATCGGCCGCGACATGACGGAGGTCAACCGCATCGCCGCGGTGCTGCGCCAGTCGCAGAAGATGGAGGCGGTGGGCCAGCTCACCGGCGGGCTGGCACACGACTTCAACAACATCCTGATGGTGATCCTCGGCAACATCGACGCCATCGAGGAGGAGCCCGGCGTCAGCGGCAGCGTGCGCACCATGCTGTCGGAGATCGGCCGCGCCGCGCTGCGCGCCGCCGAGCTCACGCGCCAGCTGCTGGCCTTCTCGCGCCAGCAGCCGCTGCAGCCGGAGATCACCAACCTCAACGAGCTGGTCGCCTCGCTGGGCAAGCTGCTGCGCCGCACGCTGGGCGAGCAGATCGTCATCGACGAGCGACTGAGCGCCACGCTGGCGCCGACCACGGTCGACCGCGCGCAGTTCGAATCGGCGCTGCTCAATCTCTGCGTCAACGCGCGCGATGCCATGCCGCGCGGCGGCCGGCTGATGATCGAGACCAGCACCGTCGAGCTCGACGAGGACTACGCGTCCGACAATCCCGACGCCCGGCCCGGCCGCTACGCCATGCTGGCGGTGACCGACACCGGCAGCGGCATGTCGAAGCAGGTGCTGGAGCACGTCTTCGAGCCGTTCTTCACCACCAAGGAGGTCGGCAAGGGCACCGGGCTGGGCTTGAGCATGGTCTACGGCTTCATCAAGCAGTCGCACGGCCACATCAAGATCTACAGCGAGGTCGGCCAGGGCACCTCGGTGAAGATCTACCTGCCGGTGGCCGTCGGGCAGCACGCCGAGGCCGCGCCGGCCGCCGGCCAGGCATTGCCGCGCGGCAGCGAGCGCGTGCTGCTGGTCGAGGACGACGCGCAGGTGCGCACGAGCGTCAGGCGCCAGCTCGACAGCCTGGGCTATCACGTGGCCGAGGCCGACAGCGGCGACGCCGCGCTCGCCCTGCTCGACGCCGGCGACGGATTCGACTTCGACCTCGTGCTGAGCGACGTCGTGATGCCGGGCAAGGCCAACGGCATCCAGCTCGCCGAGGCGATCGCGCGCCGCCGCCCCGATGTCCACGTCATCCTGATGTCGGGCTACACCGAGAACGCGATGCTGCAGGCCGGCGGGCTGGGCGAGGGCATGCGCCTGCTGATCAAGCCGTTCCGCAAGGTCGAGCTTGCCCAGGCCCTGCGCGAGGCGCTGCGCCGCGAGGCGACGGCCCGATAGGCCATCCGGCTCCCCGTCTATTTGCAGCTTCTGCCTGTATCCGGCGCGGTTACATCCACTTTGGATCAATGTTTCATGGCAAAGCTTCCGACCATGTGAGAATTGTTGCCTGTTCAATGGGCACAAAAAATTGGGGGGCCCAGTGGAGATCGCAGGGACGCGCCCGCAAGCGCGTCCGTGGACATTCAGGCCTGGCCGCCTGAAGGGCCGGAGCCTGCCGCTGCGCGTGCGGCTGGTGCTGCTGATGCTGGCCGGCACGGTGCCGCTGATCGCCTTCGGCCTGCTCCACCAGTACGTCGAGTACCGCCACAACGTCGAGCGGACCGGCCGCGAGAAGCTGCTGCTGGCGCGCAGCATGGCGAGCGCCGTCGACAGCGAGCTCAAGCGCTACATCGCGGCGATGTCGGCGCTGGCCGAGTCCAAGAAGCTGCGCGACGGCGACATCGCCGGCTTCCGCGAGGAGGCGCTGTCGATCGTCCTCCGGCACTTCCCGGGCGCCGACATCCTGCTGCTGCGGCGCGACGGCCAGCTCGTCACCGGCACGATCCCGCCGCCCGATCCGCCGCGGCCGGTGCGCGACGATCTGGAGTCGGTGAAGGGCGTCTTCGCCACCGGCCGGCCGGTGATCTCCAACATCATCTTCGGCGGCGCGATGCGCCGGCACGTCGTCTCGATCGACGTGCCGGTGAGCGACGCGGACGGGCGCGTGAGCCGTGTGCTGTCGCTGATTCCCGCGACCAGCGCCTTCACCGACGTGATCGCGGGCCATCGGCCGCCGGGCGACGGGGTGATCACGGTGTTCGACCGCAACGGCGCGATCGCGGCGCGCAGCCCCGACACGCAGCGCTACTTCGCGCGGGAGGCGGGGCCTGACCTGCTGCCGCGGCTGCTCAACGAATCCGAGGGCGTCCTCGACAGCATCAGCCGCGACGGCGCGCCGGGGCTGGCGGTCTTCACGCACGCGCCGGTCTTCGGGTGGACGGTGGCGATCTGCATCCCGCGCTCCGAGCTGATCGAGCCGGCGATCGACAACGCCCTTGTCGCCGTCGGCTTCGGCGGCATCTCGCTGGCGTTCGCCCTGCTGGCGACGATGGTGGTGTCGGCGCGCATCGCCCAGCCGATCGGCGCGCTGCGCAGCCTCGCCACCGCCGGCGATGCGCCGGACGCCGCCGCCGCTTCCGCCACCGGCCTGCCCGAGACCGACGAGGTCGCCCGTGCCCTGCGCACGGCGCAGACCCGCCTGCAGCAGAGCGAGCGGCGCTACCGCGCGCTGTTCAACGCCAACCCGCATCCGATGGCGGTCTACGATCTCGAGACGTTGCGCATGCTCGAGGTCAACGAGGCGTTGGCGCGGCAGTACGGCTGGTCGCGCGAGGAACTGCTGGGCATGACCCTGGTCGACGTCCACCCGCCGGAGGAGCGCGAGCGGCTGCTGCAGACCGTCAGGGAGCGGCCCCGCGGCTACATCAACGCCCGGCAATGGCGCAAGGACGGCACGCGCTTCGACATCGAGGCGGTGGTGCGCGTCATCGACCACGACGGCCATCGCGTCGGGCTGGCCATCCTGCACGACATCACCGACCAGAACCTCACGCGCAGCCGGCTGGCCGAGGCGATCCGCGCGTTTCCCGGCAGCTTCCGGCTCTACGACCGCGACGAGCGGCTGGTGCTGGCCAACGACAAGCACTGGATGCCGCTGGGCCGGCCCTTCGAGGTGGTCATCGGCGGCACCTTCGAGGCGGCGGCGCGTGTCGCAGCCGACGCCGAGGCCGACGCCGCCGCCAGGGGACGCAAGGAGGAATGGCTGCGCGACCGCCTGGCACAGTTCCGCCGCGGCCAGACCGATGCCGAGGTGAGGACCAGCGACGGCCGCTGGTGCCAGCTGCTGGAGCGGCGCACCGCCGACGGCGGCACCGTCGTGCTGCGCCTCGACATCACGCAGCGCAAGGCGATCGAGGCGCAGCTAAGCCAGGCGCAGAAGATGGAGACGATCGGCCAGCTCGCCGGCGGCGTGGCGCACGACT
>CAYNOF010000167.1:0-1827 GCA_964398335.1 uncultured Rhizobiaceae bacterium | reverse complement strand
ATGTTCAAGATCAACAAGGGCGAATGCGACAGCAAGAGCGTGGCGCTGGGCGCGATCCTGCGCACGCTGGCGCCGTCGCTGCAGCAGGTGTTCGTCACGCTGCCCGGCCACGTCTTCGTCGCCGCCAGCCTGCCGCCGCGTCCGGGCGACGACGTCGTGCCGTATGGCGGCCGCAGCTATGTCGCGCTCGAAGCCACCGGCCCCGACCTCGCGCCGGTCGGCGTCGCCGGCCAGCGCAGCGCCGGCTTCCTCGCCCAGGGCAGCGGCTACCGCGTCTTCCCCGTGCAGCCGTGAGCGCAAACCGCGACCTCATGCTGAGGAGGCCACGCAGCGGCCGTCTCGAAGCATGGGCCACACACCCGGTATGTCGCCCGCCCTTCGAGACGCGCCTGTTGGCCGCTCCTCAGGGCGAGGTGGTGTAATGCAGCGCCGGCCCGCCGCGATCCTGATCGCCGACATCGCCGGCTACAGCCGGATGATGGGCGATGCGCAGACGCGCACGCTCACCGACCTGATCTCGGTGCGCCGCGACGTCTGGATCCCGGCGATCGCCGCTCATGGCGGGCGGGTCGCCAACACGGCGGGCGATGCGATCCTCTCGGAATTCGCCGGCGCCGTCGCGGCGGTGGCCTGCGCGCTCGACCTGCAGGCGGCGATGCTCAAGCGCAACGCCGAGCTCGACGAGGACCGGCGCATGCTGGCGCGCATCGGGCTCAATGTCGGCGAGGTGCTGGTCGGCGCCGACGGCGACGTCTTCGGCGACGACGTGAACCTCGCCGCGCGCCTGCAGGGCCTGGCCGAGCCGGGCGGCATCTGTGTCTCGGACAGGCTGCGCGAGAGCGTCGGCAATCGGATCGCCTGCGTCTTCGAGGACCTCGGACCGCAACAGCTCAAGAACATCGCGCGGCCGGTGCGGGCGTGGCGCGTGCTGCCGGGCACCGTGGTGCCGGAGCCGGCGACGCGCCGCGTGGCCTGGCGGCTGGTCGGCACCGGGCGCGGCGGCGTGCCGGTCGACCTGGCGCTCGACGCCGCCGCCCTGCGCGGGCCGGAGGGGCTGATCTTCGGCCGCCAGTCGCGCTACTGCGACGTCGCCTGGCCGGATGACAGTTTGTCGCGCCGGCATGCGCGCTTCCGCATCGATGCCCAGGGCGCGCTTTTCGTCGAGGACCTCGATTCGACCAATGGAACCCATGTCGAGGGCCGCAAACTGGCCGCCTTCGACGCCGTCCGGCTGGATCCGGGTGCGCGGATCCGGCTGGGGGAGATAAACGTAACCGTGTCGGACGGTTAGGCCGGCGGGGGTGACAAACCCGGCGCCCGCGCCTATGTCTTGTGGCAATTCCGTGTGCGGACTGCCCGCGCCGGATGGAGGCAAAGGATGCCGCTGTATCGTTCGCTCGCCCGTCTGCCCCTGAGTGTCTGGCTGCGCCTGATCGCGCTCGCCTTGGCGGCGGCGGCGTTGCTGGCGTTCGGCGTCGCGGTGATCGCCGTGGCGGCGATCGCGCTGGCCGTGGGCGTGCTGGTCTACAAGGCGCGCGCCTGGTTCAGCGGGCTGTTCGAGGCCGCCGCCACGATGGCCGGCGGCTCGCCGCGCCCGGTGCCGGCGCGCGTGCAGCGCGCCCGCGCCACCGACGCCGAATACACCATCATCGAACGCCGCTGATCAGCGTCCCGGGGTACTGCGACGCCCCTCATTGCCCCCGCCGAGCGCCAGCTGGGCGGCGAATGTCGCTGCCGCCGCGGCGTCGAGCGGCGCGCGCGCGACCATCACCATCGACACCTCGAAGGCGATGCCGCCGATCGCGGCGGCGAGATAGAGGAGGAAAA
>CAYNOF010000166.1:0-2042 GCA_964398335.1 uncultured Rhizobiaceae bacterium | reverse complement strand
TGTTGTCGTTGTCAGTGCCGCACGATCGGCTCGATGGGCAGGCGCCTGGCGATGCCCATGATGTCCTCGAAGAGCTTTGCGGCGGAAATCAGCCCGGCTTCGCCGCGCGGCTTGCCGACCAGCATCAGGCCGACCGGCAGGCCGCTTTTGGTGAAGCCGCAAGGCATCGACACTGCCGGCAGGCCTGACATGGTGACGATCGAGCTGCCCAGCACCCAGTCGATGTAGCTCGGCATCTTGCGGCCGTTGATCTCCTCGACATAGCGCGTTTCCACCTTGAAGGGCGGCACCGGCGCGGCCGGCACGCACATGATGTCGACATCGGCCATGAAGCGCGCGAAGCGCTGCTGCACGCCGGCCTGAAGGATCAGGCCGCGGCGCAGATCCTCCGACGTCAGCGACAGGCCGTACTCCATGTTCCAGATCACCTCGGGCTTCAGCAGCTCGCGGTGCGTCTGCAGCAGCTTGCCGTTGGCGGCCGCCATGTGGTGGCCTCGGAAGATCTGGAACGACTCGCGCGCGCCCTCCGGATCGGGCGATTTCTCCATGACCGTCGCGCCGATCTCCTTGAAGCGCTCGGCCGCGGCGCGGCAGATCGACTCGACCTCGGCGTCATAGATGCAGGCGCCCCGGAAGTCGCCGGCCCAGGCCACCGTCTTCGGCGCGACCGGGCTCGACGCCGACTTGGCATAGGGCACCGACGGCGCGGGATAGGACAGCGGATCGAGCGGGTGGTGCTTGGCGGTGGCGTCGAGCATCAGCGCGACGTCGGCGACGCAGCGGCCCATCGGGCCGTTCTGGGCGAAAGTGTTCAGCGGCAGGGCGCCCGGGCCCCAGGCGACGCGGCCGGGGCTGGGTCGGAAGCCGACGATCGAGCAGAAGCTGGCCGGCGTGCGCAGGCTGCCGCCGAGATCCGAGCCGGTGGCCAGCCAGACCTCGCCGGTGGCCAGCGCCACCGCAGCACCGCCGGAGGAACCGGCGCAGGTCATGCGCGTGTCCCAGGGATTGCGCGTGATGCCGAAGACCTCGTTGAAGGTCTGTGCGCCGGCACCGAATTCCGGCGTGTTGGTCTTGCCGACCACCAGCCCGCCGAGCTCCTCGAGGTGCTGCACCGAGATGCAGGTGCGCTGCGCGACGTTGTCCTTGTGCACGCGGCAGCCGAAGGTGGTGATCACGCCCTCGACGTCGTTGAGGTCCTTGACGCCGAACGGCAGGCCGCCCAGCCAGCCCGGCGTGTCGGGATCGGGCAGCTTCAGCGAGGCCGCGCGCTGGCGTGCGCGGTCGAAGGTGCGGATCACCATGGCGTTGACCGCGCCGTCGACCTCCTCGATGCGCGCCTCGGCGGCGTCGATCAGCTCCAGCGGCGAGACCTTCTTCTTCTTCAGCAGATCGACCGCCTCGACCGCGGTCAGGCGGCAGAGCGATGTGTCGGCCATACGCACAATCCCCTGCTTCCAGGGGCCCCCGTCATTCTTGGCAGGCGGGCATAGCATGCGAGGACGCGTGCGGAAAATGGACACAGCCGCGCGGCGGAACGCCGATCTGGCGTTGGCAAGCCCCGCCATGCTGTTATGAATGGCTGTTCATGAAGAACGGCCAAACGGGGAAACGTCGAATGGACGGCGCACGCGAGAGCGACGCGCGCAGCGAGCTGGTGCATGGGCTGGCGAGAGCCTGTTCGCGCCATTTCCGCCGCGTGGTGCGGGTCGACGGCCTGTTCCGCCATTCCGGTGGCGCCTCGCGTCAGACCTGGGGTTTCGACGCGATCTTCGAGGATGGCACGGCCCTGAAGCTCGTCCTGCGCCGCGATCCGCCGCGCGCCGTCAATGCGCCGCCGCAGACCATGGAGAACAGCCTGGCGCTGGATCGCGCCACCGAGTTCGCGGTGATGCGCGCCGCCGGCTCGCACGGCGTGCCCGCGCCGCAGATGCTGTTCATCGCCCAGCCTGACGACGGCGTCGGCGACGGCTACATGATGATGAGCGTGGACGGCACGGCGATCGCCCGCGAGTTGCTGCGCGCGCCGCGCTTCGAGCAGGCGC
>CAYNOF010000165.1:0-6098 GCA_964398335.1 uncultured Rhizobiaceae bacterium | reverse complement strand
GCTGCCGACCCTCGACGGCTTCGACTGGGGCACCGACGAGGAGCCGCAACGCGGCGCGACGCTGATCGTGCAGGTGCCCGTGCTCGCGGGCGAGGGCGGCTGGACCCTCAGCGGACCGGGCATCGCGACACGCGCGGCGCTTCATGTCGGTGGATTGCCTGAAGCGTTCGCGGTCGAGCGTCGCGCCATGAACGGTGCGTTCCCGCGCGGCGTCGACATCCTTTTCACATCGGGCGCACGCCTCGCGGCGTTGCCGCGCACCACGATCCTGGAGGCGTGACATGTATGTGGCCGTGAAGGGTGGCGAACGCGCGATCGCCAATGCGCATGCCTGGCTGGCCGAGGCCCGGCGCGGCAATCCCGAGGTGCCGGAGCTGAGCGTGGCGCAAATCCGCGAGCAGCAGAAGCTGGCGGTCGATCGCGTGATGACCGAGGGCTCGCTCTATGATCCCGATCTCGCGGCGCTGGCACTGAAGCAGGCCTGTGGTGATCAGGTCGAGGCGATCTTCCTGCTGCGTGCCTATCGCACGACCCTGCCGCGCTTCGGCACGACCGCGCCGATCGATACGTCGGCCATGACGGTGCGGCGGCGCATCTCGGCGGTGTTCAAGGATGTGCCGGGCGGGCAGATCCTCGGCTCGACCTTCGACTACACGCACCGCCTGCTGGATTTCGCGCTGATGGCCAAGGGTGAGCCGGCACCGGCGCCCGTCGCGCCGCCTTCTGAAGAAACGCGCGTGCCCGGCGTGATCGACGTGCTCAATCGCGAGAACATCATCGAGATCGAGCGGCCCTCGCCAGGCGATCCGGCGCCGGCGGATCTGACGCGCGAGCCGCTGCGCTTCCCGGCGCCACGCGCCATGCGCCTGCAGAACCTGGCCCGCGGCGACGAGGGCTTCGTGCTGGCGATGGGCTATGCCACGCAGCGCGGCTATGGCCGCACGCATCCCTTCGCCGGCGAGATCCGCCATGGCACGGTGTCGGTCGAGATGGTGCCGCCGGAGCTGGGCTTCGCCGTCGATATCGGCGACATCGAGCTCACCGAGTGCCAGATGGTGAACCAGTTCGGCGGTTCCAAGAGCGAGCCGCCGCAGTTCACCCGCGGCTACGGCGTGAGCTTCGGCCATGGCGAGCGCAAGGCGATGGGCATGGCGCTGGTCGACCGCGCGCTGCGCGCGCAGGAACTGGGCGAAGCGACCGACGCGCCGCCCAACGACATCGAGTTCGTGCTCTATCACAGCGACAACGTCGAGGCGCAGGGCTTCGTGCAGCACCTCAAGCTGCCGCACTACGTCGACTTCCAGTCCGAGCTCAACGTCGTGCGTGCCATGCGCCGCGATGCCGAGGCGGCGCGCCAGTCGGCGCTGAAGGAGGCCGCGGAATGAGCGCCGGTCCCAGCAACGCGACGGTCGACGAGGGCTACAACTTCGCCTTTCTCGACGAGCAGACCAAGCGGATGCTGCGCCGCGCGATCCTCAAGGCGGTGGCGATTCCCGGTCACCAGATCCCGTTCGGCAGCCGCGAGATGCCGCTGAGCTACGGCTGGGGCACCGGCGGCATCCAGATCACCGCCGCGGTGATCGGCCCGTCCGACACGCTGAAAGTGATCGACCAGGGCGCCGACGACACGACCAACGCCGTCAGCATCCGCTCGTTCTTCCGTCGCATGACCGGCGTGGCGACGACGGAGCGCACGCCCGACGCCACCATCGTGCAGACGCGCCACCGCATCCCCGAGACCAAGCTCGTCGAGGGGCAGATCCTGGTCTACCAGGTGCCGATTCCCGAGCCGCTGCGCTGGCTGGAACCGCGCGAATCGGAGACGCGCAAGATGCACGCGCTGGCCGAATACGGCGCCATGCACGTGAAACTCTACGAGGATATCGTGCGCTTCGGCCGCATCGAGACGGCCTACGACTACCCCGTGATGGTCAATGGCCGCTACCTGATGCGCCCCTCGCCGATCCCCAAATTCGACAATCCGAAGATGGACCAGATGCCGGCGCTGCAGCTCTTCGGCGCCGGGCGCGAGAAGCGTATCTACGCCGTGCCGCCGTACACGTCGGTGAAGTCGCTCGATTTCGAGGATTATCCCTTCCAGGTCGAGAAGTGGGACCAGCCCTGCGCGCTGTGCGGCTGCGAGGACAGCTTTCTCGACGAGATCATCACCGACGACAAGGGCGGGCGCATGTTCGTCTGCTCCGACACCGACCATTGCGAGCAGCGGCGCGACGCCGGTCATCACGGCACCGGCGCGCCTGAATCGTACGTCGCCACCGTGGAGGCCGGCGAATGAGCGAGACGCCGATCCTCGAGGTGCGCAACCTCACCAAGCGCTTCGGCCTGCGCGCCGCGGTGCGCGAGGTCTCGCTCGAGCTGTGGCCGGGCGAGGTGCTCGGCATCGTGGGCGAATCCGGCTCGGGCAAGACGACATTGCTGAACTGCCTCGGCGGGCGCATGCCGGCCGATATCGGCGAGGTGATCTATCGCACCGGCGACGGCCGCGAGGTCGACATGCTGGCGCTGAGCGAGGCAGACCGCCGGCGCCTGCTGCGCACCGAATGGGGCTTCGTGCACCAGAACCCGCGCGACGGGCTGCGCCTCGACGTCAGCGCCGGCGGCAATGTCGGCGAGCGGCTGATGGCGCTGGGCCAGCGCCACTACGGCAATCTGCGCGACACGGCGCTGGATTGGCTGCAGCAGGTCGAGATCGACGCCGACCGCGTCGACGACAAGCCGCGCGCCTTCTCCGGCGGCATGCAGCAGCGCCTGCAGATCGCCCGCAACCTCGTCACCCACCCGCGCGTCGTGCTGATGGACGAGCCCACCGGCGGCCTCGACGTCTCGGTGCAGGCGCGCCTGCTCGACCTGCTGCGCCGGCTGGTGCGCGACGTCGGCGTGTCGGTGATCATCGTGACGCACGACCTCGGCGTCGCGCGCCTGCTCGCCGACCGGCTGATCGTGATGCGCGAGGGCCGGCTGGTCGAAAGCGGGCTCACCGATCGCCTGCTCGACGATCCGCAGGAGCCCTACACGCAATTGCTGGTGTCCTCGGTGCTGACGGTATGACGATGACCCGCGACCTCATGCTGAGGAGGCCGCGCAGCGGCCGTCTCGAAGCATGGGCAACACATCGAGCTGGTGGCACACCCTTCGAGACGCGCCCTTCGGGCGCTCCTCAGGGTGAGGCCGAGTTTGTAAGAGCCGACCAATGAGCGATGTAGCCCCCGCCATTTCCATCCGCGGCCTGCGCAAGAGCTTCACGCTTCATCTGCGCGGCGGCATCCGGCTCGACGCGCTGCGCGGCGTCGATCTCGACGTCCATCCCGGCGAGTGCGTCGTGCTGCGCGGGCCCTCGGGTGCCGGCAAGAGCAGCCTGATGCGCTGCGTCTACGGCAATTACGGCGCCGATGCCGGCAGCCTGGTGATCCGCGACAGGGGCAGCGAGATCGACATGGCCAGCGCCTCGCCGCGCCAGGTCACGGCCTTGCGCCGCGACACCATCGGCTATGTCAGCCAGTTCCTGCGTGTGATCCCGCGCGTCTCGACGCGCGACGTGGTGGCCGAGCCGATGCTGGCGCGCGGTGTCGATGCCGAGGAAGCGCGCGCCACGGCCGAGGCCACGCTGGCGCGGCTGAACATCCCGCACCGGCTGTTCGACCTGCCGCCGGCGACGTTCTCCGGCGGCGAGCAGCAGCGCGTGAACATCGCGCGCGTCTTCGCCGCCAGCTTCCCGATCCTGCTGCTCGACGAGCCGACCGCGTCGCTCGACGATGCCAATCGCGCCGTGGTGATCGCGCTGATCCGCGAGGCGCGCGATGCCGGCGCCGCGATCCTGGCGATCCTGCACGATCCGGTAGCGCGCGAGGCGGTGGCGAGCCGGATCTTCGAGCTCGAACCGGGGACTTCAGTGGCGGAGGCTGCGTAATGGCCGAGATGATCCTCACCGGTGCCAGGGTTGTCGGCCCCGATGCGGTGATCGAGGGCACGGTGGTCGTGCGCGACGGCCGCATCGCCGAAGTGGCGGAGGGCGCATCGCGAGCCGGCGAGAATATCGACGGCGATTACCTGCTGCCGGGCCTGGTCGAGCTGCACACCGACAACATGGAGCGCCACTTCGCGCCGCGGCCGGGCGTGCGCTGGCCCGGCGTCTCGGCGGTGCTGGCGCATGACGGCCAGATCGCCGCCGCCGGCATCACCACCGTGTTCGACGCCGTCGGCATGGGCACGGTGCGCGGCGACGATGACATCCGCATCGCCGCGCTCGACGAGATGCTGGCGGCGGTGAAGGCGGCGCGCGCCGGCAACATGTTCCGCGCCGAGCACCTGTTCCATTTGCGCTGCGAGACCAGCTATCCCTCGGTGCTCGACCGCATCGCGCGGCTGATCGACGATCCCAGCGTGAAACTGTGCTCGGTGATGGACCACACGCCGGGCCAGCGCCAGTTCACGCGCGAGGACAAGTTCCGCGAATACTACAAGGGCAAGTTCCAGTTCACCGACACGGAGCTCGACGCCTACATCGCCACCCAGAAGGAGCGCTGCGAGCAATGGAGCGCGCCCAACCGGCGCGGCATGGTGGCGATGTGCAGGGAGCGCGACATCCCGCTCGCCAGCCACGACGACGCCACGCCCGAGCACGTCGCAGAGGCCGTCGCCGACGGCATGGTGGTGGCCGAGTTCCCGACCACGGTCGAGGCCGCGCGGCTGTCGCGCGAGGGCGGCATGAAGGTGGTGATGGGCGGCCCCAACCTGGTGCGCGGCGGCTCGCATTCCGGCAACATCTCGGCCGGCACGCTGGCGGCGCAGGGCCTGCTCGACATCGTGTCGTCGGATTACGTGCCGGTGAGCCTGCTCGAATCGGCGTTCCGGCTCGCCCAGGACATTCCCGGGATGGGCCTGCCGAAGGCGGTGCGCACGGTGTCGCAGACGCCGGCCGAGGCGGTCGGCCTCGCTGATCGCGGCGCCATCGTCGAGGGGCGGCGCGCCGACCTGCTGCGCGTGTCGGTGATCGAAGGCCAGCCGGTGGTGCGCGCGGTCTGGCGCGAGGGACGGAGGATCGCATGAGGTACACGATCGACGAGCTGTTCCAGCTGCTCGAGGACAAGGGCGGCTCGGCCTATGGCGGCGAGCGCATCTCGCAGCTCGCCCACGCCCTGCAATCGGCGCAGCTCGCCGTCGAGGCGGGCGATCCGGCCTCGCTGGTGGTCGCCTCGCTGATGCACGACATCGGCCATCTCGTCGGCAAGGGCGACGAGGGCCTGGCCGAGAAGGGCATCGACGCGCGGCACGAAGCCTCCGGCGCGCTGGTGCTGGAGCAGGTGTTCGGCGAGGCGGTGGCGGCACCGGTGCGCCTGCACGTCGAAGCCAAGCGCTATCTCTGCTTCGCCGAGGCTGGCTACTGGGATTCGCTGTCGCGCGGCTCAAAGGTTTCGCTGCAGGTCCAGGGCGGGCCGTTCAATGCCGAGGAGGCCAAGGCGTTCATCGAGCTTCCCTATGCCGCCGACGCGGTGAAGCTGCGGCGCTACGACGACCTCGCCAAGATCAAGGACAAGCAGACGCCGGCGCTGGCTGAGTTCCGCAACTGGGCCTCGCGCCTGCCGGCGCATGCCTGACGGCAGACGGCTCGTGCTGGTGGTGGGCGCGAGCGGGGTCGGCAAGGACAGCGTGCTCGATGGCGCGCGCGCGACGGTCCGCGATGATCCGCGCGTCGTCTTCGTGCAGCGCGTGATCACCCGGCCGGCCGGCTCCGGCGGCGAAGACAATATCGCGGCCACACCGGAGGAGTTCGCGGCGCTGCGCGAGCGGCAGGCTTTCGCGATCCATTGGCCGGCCCATGGCCTGGCCTATGGCCTGCCGCGACGCATGGACGACGACCTCGGCCAGGGCCGCGTCGTCGTCGCCAACGTCTCGCGCCAGGTGCTCGACGATGCGCGGCAGTGCTATCCCGGCCTGACGGTGTGCGTGGTGACGGCCTCGATCGACACGTTGCGCGCGCGGTTGCTGGCGCGCGGGCGTGAGAGCGCCGCGCAGATCGAGGCACGGCTGGCGCATGTCGGGGCGCCGACGATCGGCGCCGACGTCGTGACCATCGCCAA
>CAYNOF010000164.1:0-14262 GCA_964398335.1 uncultured Rhizobiaceae bacterium | reverse complement strand
CGCGCCTTGAGCTCGACCAGCGCCGTCACCGTCTTGCCCGCCTCGGCCGCCTCGATCAGCGCCTTGACGATCGGCGAGTCCTTGCTGGTGCGATAGAGCGTCTGCTTGATCGCCACGACAGCGGGATCGCGCGCCGCCTGGCGCAGGAACTGCACCACGACGTCGAAGCTCTCGTAGGGATGATGGACGACGATGTCCTTGGCGCGGATCGCCGCGAAGCAGTCGCCGCCATAGTCGCGGATGCGCTCGGGGAAGCGCGGCTCGTAGGGCGGGAATTTCAGGTCGGGCCGGTCGTTGACGATCAGCGCGCTGACGTCGCCGATGTTGAGGATGCGGTCGAGCTCGAAGATGTCGACGTCGCCGGCCACCAGCTCGAGCTGGTCGAACAGGAAGGCGCGCAGCTCCTCGTTCATGTCGGCGTCGAGCGCGATCGACACGAGGTCGCCGCGGCGGCGGCGCTTGAGCGCGGTCTGGAACACCTGCACGAGGTCTTCGGCCTCTTCGGCGATCTCGACGTCGCTGTCGCGGATGACGCGGAAATGGCCGCGCGCCTCGACGGCGTAACCCGGGAACAGGCGGTCGAGGAACAGGCCGATCAGGCTTTCCAGCGGCAGGAAGCGCACCGCGGCGCCGGGCAGGCGCACGAAACGGTCGACCTGCGGCGGCAACGGCAAGAGCGCCATCATGGTGCGGTTGCCCGAGACGCTGCGCAGCTTGAGGATCTCGGAGAAGCCGAGGTTCTGCAGGAACGGGAACGGGTGCGACGGGTCGATCGCCAGCGGCGTGAGCACCGGGAAGACCTGGCCGATGAAATACTGGTCGAGCCAGGCACGCTCGGCCTCGGTGAGTTCGCCGACATCGAGCACGGCGATGTCGTGGCGGCGCAATTCGTCGCGCAGCGTCGACCACACCTTCTGCTGCGTCGTCATCAGCGTGCTGGCCGCCTCGCGGATCGCCGCGAGCTGCTCGGCCGGCGTGAGCCCGTCGTCGCTGAGCTGGCTGGCACGGGTCGGCAGCATGTCGCGCAGCCCCGCGACGCGCACCATGTAGAACTCGTCGAGGTTGTTGGCGCTGATCGACAGGAAGCGCACCCGCTCGAGCACCGGGTGGTTGGGATTGCTCGCCTCTTCCAGCACGCGGGTGTTGAAGGCGAGCCAGGAGAGCTCGCGGTTGATCAGCCGGCCCTGTGTGCTGCGCGCCTCGGGTACGCCCGCTGTGGACGAGGCGGTCGGCTGCACGCTGGCGTTCATGGTCAAACCGGGCGCCGCCCGTCTCCCTGTATCGTGCGAGGGTAGCCAGAATTGCCCGCGACCGCCCATTAAATTCTGGTTACTCGCTCTTAACATATTGAAAATACAATCGAATACGGCGAGTGTGTGGCATGGATCGAAACCTCGTCCTCTACCGCCATGCCAAGGCCGCGATCGGCAAGGCCGGCGTTTCCGACCATGATCGGCCATTGACCGGGCGCGGTCGACGGGCCGCGGTCGCGATCGCCGCGGCGATCGCCGCCCGCGGCGCGCCGCCCGACCTGATCCTGTGCTCGACCGCGCTGCGCACGCGCGAGACGCTCGAGCCCCTGCTCGCCCGCCTGAAGCCGGCGCCGACGGTTTCGATCGAGCCCGGCCTCTACCTCGCCAGCGCGCACACGCTGCTGATGCGCCTGCGAGAGCTGGCGCCGAACGTCGAGCGTGTCGTGCTGATCGGCCACAACGATGGCATGGCGGAGCTCGCGCGCGAGTTGGCCACCGACGGCGATCCGGCCAGCCTCGTGGCGATGATCAACAAGTTTCCGACCGGCGCCGCCGCCTGCCTGCGCACTCGTCTCGACGACTGGTCCGAGCTGGGACGCACGGGCGCCTATCTGGAGGCGTTCCTGCGGCCGCGCGACCTGATGGCCGGCGCCGAGGGCGAATGAAGACCTTCGGCTCCATCGTCATCACCGGCGCATCTTCCGGCATCGGCGAGGCGCTGGCGCTCGACTACGCCCAGACCGGTGTGCGCCTGGCGCTGGGTGGCCGCGACGAGCAACGCCTGCAGGCGGTCGCGTCCGCCTGCCGCGCGCGGGGCGCGGAGGTCGAGGCACGCACCATCGACGTCGCGGATCGCCAGGCCATGGCGGCGTGGCTCAGCGCACAGGACGCGGCGAAACCCGTCGACCTCGTCCTCGCCAATGCCGGCATCTCGATCGAGAAGGGCAAGGGCCAGGGCATCGACGAGGACCGCACGCGGCGCACCTTCGCCGTCAATGTCGAGGGCACCTTCAACACCGTCTTCCCGCTGCTCGACGCCATGCGCGCGCGGCGCAGCGGCCAGATCGGCCTGGTCGCCTCGCTTGCCGGCTTCATCGGCCTGCCGCGCGCCGCGGCATACAACGCCAGCAAGTCGGCGATACGCGTCTGGGGCGAGTCGATCCGCCATCCCCTGCATCGCGACAACATCGGCGTCAGCGTGATCTGCCCAGGCTTCGTCGAAAGCCGCATCACCGAGGGCAACGATTTCCCGATGCCCTTCCTGATGACCGCCGCCCGCGCTTCGGCAATCATCCGCCGCGGCCTCGCCCAGGACCGCGCCCGCATCGCCTTCCCGATCGGCACGAAAGCGGCGGTGTGGTTCGGCGCCGCCCTGCCCGGCAACACGACCGACTGGCTGCTCAGGCGCTTCTCGCCTTAACCCCTTCTCCCCGGTCCAAACACGCAGGCGGGGAGAAGGAAGACGATCAGACGCTACCGAAGATCACGCTGGCGTTGGTGCCGCCGAAGCCGAAGGAGTTGGACAGCGCGTAGCGCACCGGGCGCTTCTTGGCGACCTTCGGCACGAGGTCGATGTCGCAGCCGTCGGAGGGATCGTCGAGGTTGAGCGTCGGCGGCACGACCTGGTCGGTGATCGACTTCACCGCGAAGATCGCCTCGATCGCGCCGGCGGCGCCCAGCAGGTGGCCGGTGGCCGACTTGGTCGAGGACATCGACAGCTTGTAGGCGTCGGCGCCGAACAGGCGCTTCACCGCGCCGAGCTCGATCTCGTCGCCCAAGGGCGTGCTGGTGCCGTGCGCGTTGACGTAGTCGATCTTGTCGGTGCCCAGCCCGGCGCGCTTGAGCGCCGCCTTCATGGCTCGGAAGCCGCCGTCGCCATCCTCCGCCGGGGCGGTGATGTGATAGGCGTCGCCGGAGAGGCCGTAGCCCAGCACCTCGGCGTAGATCTTGGCGCCGCGCTTCTTCGCATGCTCGTATTCCTCGAGCACGACGGCGCCGGCGCCCTCGCCCATGACGAAGCCGTCGCGGCCCTTGTCCCAGGGACGTGAGGCCTTCTCCGGCGTGTCGTTGTAGCCGGTCGACAGTGCCTTGCAGGCGTTGAAGCCGGCGATGCCGATGCGGCACACGGCGGCCTCGGCGCCGACGGCGACCATCACGTCGGCATCGTCAAGCGCGATCAGGCGCGCGGCATCACCGATGGCGTGCGCGCCGGTCGAGCAGGCGGTGACGACGGCGTGGTTCGGGCCCTTGAAGCCGAATTTGATCGAGACCTGGCCCGAGACCAGGTTGATCAGCGCCGAGGGGATGAAGAACGGGCTCAGCCGGCGGGGTCCGCGATCCTTCAACGTCACCGACGCTTCGTAGATCGTGTTCAGGCCACCGATGCCCGAGCCGATCATCACGCCGGTGCGCAGCTTCTCCTCATCGCCGGGATTGCCCCAGCCGGCATCCTCGACCGCCTGGCTGGCGGCGGCGACGCCGTAGATGATGAACTCGTCGACCTTCCGCTGATCCTTGGGCAGCATGTAGAGATCGGCGTTGAAATGGCCGTTGGCCTTGTCGCCCAGGGGCACGTTGCCGGCGATCTTGGTCGGCAGGTCCGACACGTCGAAGCTCTGGATCGGGCGGATGCCGGACTTCGAGTCGAGCAATCCGCGCCACGTGGTGTCGACGCCATCGCCCAGCGGCGTCACCATTCCCATGCCCGTCACGACCACGCGTCGCATCGGTTCTCCTCAGTCCCTCGATGTCATGCGCCAGACGTGCAAACGCCGGCCATCGGCGATGGCCGGCGGCGCTGGCACCATTCCGCTCAGGAATTGGCCTCGATGAACTTGATGGCGTCGCCGACGGTCTGGATCTTCTCCGCGGCGTCGTCGGGGATCTCCACGCCGAACTCTTCCTCGAAGGCCATGACCAGCTCGACGGTGTCGAGGCTGTCGGCGCCCAGATCGTCGATGAACTTCGCCTCCGGCTTCACCTGGCCATCCTCGACGCCGAGATGCTCGATGACGATCTTCTTCACGCGGTCGGCGACGTCGCTCATTGTTCTTCCCTCACTCAGGATCTCTCGTCGCCGTTGGCTTCGGCGCCGTTCACAAGATCGCGGCCGCCGGATGCGACCACGCGTCCCACCGGCGGGGAGCCGGCAGCAATGGTGGCGCTTCGTAACACGTTTCCCCGGGCAAGGCCAGCGGCCAAGACCAGTGAGAAATCAAGGAGATGCGAGGATTCCCCCGCGCCTCTAGCCGAGACTCGCGACGTACTTGGAGACCCCGTCGCGCGCGTTCTGGACCGCCGTCTCGGCCTCGCCGCGGCGCTTGGCCAGCGCCTCGAGCTCGGTTTCCTGGCGGTCGAGCGTGGCGAGATAGCGCCGGTGCAGGTCGGTGCCCGACGGCACGCGCGCGAGATTCTCGCGGATGCGCGCCTGCTCCTGCACGATGCGCTGGCGCTGGCCGTCGATCTCGCCCAGCACCTTCTCGGCCGCGACGACGGCGCCCTGCAGCTGGATCACGCGCGCGAGCTGGTCGCGCGTCTTGGGGTCGAACTCCTTGGCACGCGCGAAGAAGCGCACCTGCTCGACGTCGGCGTCGACCAGCGCCAGCTGCTGCGCCACGGTCTGCTCCTGCACAACTTCGAAGGTGTAGGCCTCGCCGCCCTTCAGGTCGAACGGCACGCGGTACTTGCCCTCGATCTGGCCGATGTCCTTGCTGTCGGGCTTGGTGAGCTTCCAGCCCTGCAGGCGCGGCGTCTCGATCAGCAGTTGGCGGCCTTCGCGCGCCGGCGCCTTCACGCGGTACGTCGCGGTCTGCCGCTGCAGCGTGTCGTACCTCAGCACGCCGCCGGCGATACTGCCGCGCACCAGCGTGTCAGTGCGCGCGCTGTCGCGCTCGACGCTGATCTTCTGGTCGAGCGCGTAGGACAGCAGGCGGTTCTCGCCCGGCGGCAGCGCCGCCAGCCGCGCGTCGCCGACATAGGCGATGTCGCCCGAGCCGGGCTCGCCGCGGCGCTCGTAGATCGTGATCACACCCGGCGGCAGGCCGCTGCTGCCGTCGTTCATCAGCCGCACCGAAGCCAGCGGATTGCGCGGGCTGGTTTCAGGCTGATAGAGCGCCTGGCGCTTGATCGGCACGTCGCCGTTGATGATCGGCACCGACAGCGTGCGGCCGTTGGCGACGCTGACCGGCGTCGGGAACTTGAACAGCACCTGGGTCAGGCCTTCCTGCGCCGCGACCTGCTCGGCCGGCACCGCCATGTTGGTCGGCGTCGTGCGTTCGCGATCATCGGCGGCGCGCGGACCGCCGGCGCCGCCCATGCCGACGGCGCGGCCATCGGGGCGCATCTGCGCCGGCGGCGCGCCCGGCATGATCGGTCGCGGCGCTGGCGGCGGGGGCGGCGGCGCGTACTGGGTCTGCCCCGTATCGACGTTGGGCAGCAGGCGGCCGACGACCTCGACCGGCACTTCCGTGCGATCGACGTAATAGGCGCGATAGAGCGCCTGCCGGAACATCACCGGCTGGCCGGAGACCAGGGTGAGCTCGACGTTCTTCCAGTCCTGGCCGCTCAGGTTCTCGACCACCGCCCAGCCCTGCAGCTGTGCCTTGGTCGCGGCGTCGTCGGCCGGAATGGTCAGGCGGTACGACGCCTTCCACAGCGGCGCGCTGACGATGTAGGCGACGCGCACCGTGCGCTTGTCCTTGCCCTTCGAGGTCAGCTCGATGGTGCGCGCGTCCTTGGCGCGGTTGGTGGCGACGGCGGCCAGCGCGCGCTGCACCTGCTCGCGCAGCGCCGGATCGGCGAATTGCAGGTTCTCCGCCTCCTCGAGCACGAATTGCTGCAGGCCCTTGTCGGTCATCATGGTGACGCGGTTGCGCGTGGTCAGCGCGCGGCCCTCGGGCGTCGAGACCGTCTCGGATGTCACCGCCACGACGCGGCCGGTCATGGCGCGCGCGCCGCCGACGCTGATCTCCGCGCCGCGCAGCGCGTTGAGCAGCGCCGCGGGCGAGCCCAGCGCGCCCTGGTCGAACGGCAAATCCTTGAAGGTCTGCGACAGCGGCTCGCGGCCGGCGAGGTTCAGGCCGCCGACGCCGCCCTTGTCGTCGTAGACGACGAGGCTCTTGAGCACATCGTCGACCTGGTCGAGGCCGACGGTGAGCTTCAGCGACGCATCGCCCTCGACCGAGGCTTCGAACTCGAAATAGCCGACGCCGCCCGAGGACAGCATCACCCGCTTGAGCGCCAGCTCCTGGGCCAGCGCCGAGGTGGACATCAAAAAGGCGGCTCCCAGGGCCGCCAATCCAAGCATGCGAGGCATACGGGTGATGGTGGCGGCAACCATAGGATCTCCCCGATCAGTCAAAGGCAGCGGATGATTGCGCGGCGATATTGTCACCTTTGCGGCGTGACGGCGATAACACCGTGCAATGCTTGACCCCTAGCCAGCGCGCACCTATACCGCGTGGCGCCAACGATGCCGGCCCGATGGCAGAATGGCTATGCAGAGGACTGCAAATCCTTTTATGTCGGTTCGATTCCGGCTCGGGCCTCCAGCGCCTCCACGGGGGAGAATCCGCTTGCAAGCGCCTCTGGCGTCTGCAAGAAACCGCCCCGCGTTGGGCGGACGCTAGACGTCCGCGACGCCGTGATCCGGAGTAGCTCAGTGGTAGAGCAGGCGGCTGTTAACCGCCGGGTCGGGGGTTCGAATCCCTCCTCCGGAGCCAACCTGGCCCAAGCCGAACGTCCTCTTCCGTCGCCGGATCATCATCCGGGCGCGGTGGCTGTCGCCAGCGGCGGCGGCAACGGATCCGGCCCATAGCGGTTCTCGCCGATGGTGCCGCGGACACAGCCCAGGGCGATGATGTACCAGGCCGCGATCGCCAGCGCGCCGATCGCCGTCACGACGTTCGCCGCCGCGCTGTGCCGTGTGATGCCGCTGATATCGAGGGCGATCTTGAGCGCGATCAGGGCATAGAAGGCCAGCACGTAGAACGCTGTCTGGTTGCGATCGTGGAAGCGCTTGGCGGCGACGCAGAACCAGACATAGAGCGGCACGACCGTGCACATCACCATGGCGAGGAGCCGCGCGCCGCCGCGGACATGCACCGCCGTGTTGAGAAACGCGAACAGGGCGGTGAAGGCGACCAGCGCGATCAGCACGCCCAGCATGCCGGCCCAGTATCGGGCGCGGCCGATCCGGCCGGCCGGGGAGAAGAACAGCGAGCCCAGACGCATCTTCGTGTCCTTACGCATGCGCGAAGGCCGCCATCCCACGTGTTGGTCGCCCGGGAGTCAACGCCGAGGACGACGGTCAGCAGGGTGGCCGCGCCGCGAATTTCACGACGATCACCTCGACTCGCTGGTTCGGGGCGCCACCGGGGAGAGCCAGCCGCTCGGCGTTGCCGCGCGCTTCGACCAGGATGGCCCCTGCCCCCAGGCCGTTGAGCCGAAGATAGGACTTCAGGTTCTCGGCGCGCGCGCGGGAAAGCTCGAGATCGCGCTCCGGATTCGCGGAGATGTCCGCATGGCCGACGAGCTTGAGCGACGCCCGGCCGGCGCGCCAGATCGGCACGAGACCATCGAGGTAACGCCGCGAGATCTCGCTCAGCTCGGCACTGTCACCGTCGAACCAGATCCGCGTGTGGTCGCCGCAGCGATCGGCGATCGTCACGAGCGATGCGGGCGGCGGGTTACGGATGTCCGCGCAGGCGGCGAGCAGCGCAACGGGCAACACCCAGAGACCCAACCTCGCCACCCGCTTCTCCCCCCGGCAGACGGTGCGAGTGTCGCATCGGCGCGTGCAGGCGCCGTGCGCGCGCGGTGCGCATTGCCGCGACATCGCGCGCAAAATTCGCGGGCGAGCACTGGCCGCGTCAGCAGGTCTCGTTCCATTTTCGCCTAGCTGTGCCGCAGGGAACTGCGCCGGTCCGGCACATGGCCGATGCTGTGGCTATCGACCAAGCACGGGGACTTGCCATGGGCTGGTACGCGGGTCGGATCTACCTGAAGTGCGAACGGCTGCCGGGCAATGCGAAGCCGCCATAGAAGCACGTCGACTGGATCTCAGGCACGGCCATTGACTGGCCGACCTATGCGACCGCTTTCAGCGCATCCCGACTGGCGGGACGGCGCAGCTATCATACCCGGAGCGACCGTTCCTGGCATTCCTGCAAGACACGGTGTCGGTCAGATTGAATGAGGGGTTTTATTGGGGGCACCTGATGCGGGCAACGCAGAATGAGGAGCCCTTCCATCAGATCGAGATACACGTGCTGCGGGGAAACTACAGCGTCGCCTGTCTGGTTGTCGGTGCGATCGTTTCCGCAGGCCCGACGAAAGTGGCCACGGAATCAGGACAGTTCGAAGTGTCGTTCCGTGTAGCCGCCGGACAGGTCGGGCCGCTGATCGGCGCGCTGGCCGCGGATTGAGATGGGCCAGGCGCTCGATACGGGCAGCGGCGCGGGCGTATGCGTCAGTTCGACCTCAAGCGATGCAGGCGACAGCGATGGCGACGTACATGATGTTCACCCCGCCGCTCGAAAAATGGCCGCATCGGTTCGAGGTCCGCGACTTCAAGCTCGGCACCGCCGGCAAAGGCGCTGACGGCAGGGCCTATCCCGCTCACCTGCGTCGGCTTTGGGTCAAGGACGTGCGCGAAGCTTTCGCCTACCTCGCCGACCCGGTCATCATGAGCGAGGCGGACCGCAAGGCGACGCCGCAGCGTCAGGAAATCATCGATGCGGCGGACAAGGGCAAGGTCTTCACCACGGTCGTCGTGTTCCAGCCACAGCGGCGGGTGACGATGCACAACGTGAAGATCACCCGGTTCACGGCGTATATTCAGGAGCCGCTGACGATGGAGCTCAAGTTCGAGCGCATGTCGGAGCAGACCAACTAGCCATCATCTGGCCGCCATGTCGAAGCTGCTCCTGATCCGCCACTGCCAGTCGACCGGGACGCACCCGGACGCGCCGTTGAGCGAAGCCGGCGCCAGGGCCGCGGCAGCGCTGGTCGGCCGGCTGCGGGCGCTGGCGACAGACGCCGTCTACTCCAGTCCGTACGAGCGGGCGCTGGCGACGGTGCGGCCCTTCGCGATCTCGGCTGGCTTGCCGGTCGGGCTC
Source organism: uncultured Rhizobiaceae bacterium (assembly GCA_964398335.1). GTDB lineage: Bacteria > Pseudomonadota > Alphaproteobacteria > Reyranellales > Reyranellaceae > JAFAZJ01. Next base: position 4,892 of record CAYNOF010000164.1, on the reverse strand, counting down.
GATGGCCGGCTGCGCGAGCGGGTGCTCTCGGCCCGGGAGCTCGAGGACCGCTGGGACCACGTCCGCCGCTCGGTCGCCGATCCGGACTATCGGGCGCCCGGCGGCGAGAGTCTCAACCAGACGCAGCAACGCGCCCTCGCCGCCCTGGCCGACATCGCCGCCGCGGGCCATCGGCTGGCGGCCGTCTCCAGCCACCGCAACCTGACCGCGGCCGTCCTGCGATCGATGGATCCGGCGTTCGGCTTCGAGCAAATGCTGGGCTTGCGCACCCCCGACCTGTTCGAGGTGGAACTCGACGCCGGTCGGCCGATCCGGTTCGTGCGGCTCGACGCCCTGTAGGGGTGAAGGATGGTGAAGGATTTTCGGGCTATCGACGTCACGCGCGCGGACGACCGACAGCGGAACTTGCTTCACCTTCCTTCACTCCCGCCAAAGTCTGCCTCCGTATCGGGGGGCGCCAGTGTAAGCGAGTCGGATGAGACGCACGCCCTGAAAGCCGGCACTGGCGCCGCCGCCTTGACTCCCTTGGTGTCAAGTGTATATTTAACTTACTAGTTAATTTACCATCTCGACCATGGCCACCGACCAGCTCAGCGCCACCTTCGCCGCCCTCGCCGATCCCACGCGGCGCGCCATTCTAGCCCGCCTGGTCAACGGCGAGGCGTCGGTGACCGAGCTGGCCGAGCCGTTCGACATGAGCCTGCCGGCGGTATCCAAGCACCTGAAGGTGCTGGAGGGCGCCGGGCTGATCACGCGCGGCCGCGAGGCGCAGTGGCGCCCGTGCAGGCTGGAGGCCGCGCCCTTGAAAGATGCCACCGACTGGCTTGACCAGTACCGTCGCTTCTGGGAACAGAGCTTCGATCGTCTCGAAGCGCATCTGCGCGCCCTGCAAGCGAAAGGGAAGAAGGGTGGCCGCCGAAAGTAGGATTCCCGCCCAGCCGGGCGAGCGCGAGCTCGTCCTCACCCGCACCTTCGATGCCCCGCGTCCCATGGTTTACCGCGCCTGGGTCGAGATCGGGCAGGTCCAGCAATGGTGGGGGCCGCAGGGCTTCACCGTGGTGTCGTGCGAGATGGACGTGCGGCCCGGCGGCAAGTGGCGCAAGGAGATCAAGTCGCCCGAGGGCAAGGTCTACCTGCGCTACGGCGTCTATCGCGAGGTGGTCGAGCCGGAGCGGCTGGTCTTCACCTACGTCACCGACGATGCCGGTGGCGCACGCGATCACGAGACCACGATCACCGTGCTGTTCGCCGAGGCCGGCAAGGACAAGACGCGCCTGACCCTGTGGCAGACCGGCTTCGACACGCTCGCTTCGGCCGCCTCGCACACCGTCGGCTGGGGCAGCGCGATGGACGCCTTCGCGGCGTATCTGGAGAGGCGCTGACGGTTTTCCTTCTCCCCACGCAGGCGGGGAGAAGGAGATCACTCCGGCAACGGGATGAACTCCTTGTTGTCGTTGGGCGGAAGCTTGATGCGGCCGGCCTTCCAGTCGGCCTTGGCCTGCTCGATGCGCTCTTTGCGCGACGACACGAAGTTCCACCAGATGTGCCGCTCGCCCAGCTTCTCGCCGCCAAACATCATCAGCGTTGCGGCATCGAGCGCACGGATCGCCGGATCGTCGGCGCCGCCGAACACCAGCAGTTGCCCCGCCTCGTAGATCCGGCCATCGACCTCGACGCGTCCCTTGGCGACATAGGCGCCGCGCTCGGCGTACTGCACCGGCGGCTTGATCTCGGCTGCCGGCTGCAGCGCGACGTGCAGATAGAAGAGCGGCGAGCGCACGGCGACCGGGCTCTTCAGCCCATAGGCCGAGCCGGCGATCAGGCGCATCCACACGCCATCGGCTTCGGCGACGGGCAGATCGCGCGCGGCATGGTTGGCGAAAGCCGGCTCGACCTCCTCGTCCGCCTCCGGCAGCGCGCACCAGCTCTGGATCAGCTCGATCGGCCGCGCCTCGCCCGAGGCGGGCAACTCGAGCCGTTCCGAATGCGAGATGCCGCGTCCGGCGGTCATCCAGTTGACCTCGCCCGGCACGATCACCTGCTCGACGCCCAGGCTGTCGCGATGGGTGATCTGGCCATCGAACAGGTAGCTCACCGTCGCCAGGCCGATATGCGGATGCGGCCGCACGTCGGCCTTGCGGCGCGCCTCGCCCGGCAGGTCGAGCGGCCCGGCATGGTCGAGGAAGATGAACGGCCCGACCATGCGCCGGCGATGGAACGGCAGGATGCGGCGCACCGCAAAGCCGTGCCCGAGATCATGCGGCCGGTTGTCGATCACCATTTCCAGCATGACTGAGCCCTCCTCTTGGTCGGCTGTTCGATGTCTGCTACCGCTGAGACCAACATGCAAGCTGGAGTGCAGCGATGAGCGAGGAACGCGTGGTCTCGGTCGAGAGGCGCACCGCCTTCAAGGGCTATTTCGAGATCGGCGAGTATCGTTTCCGCCATACGCTGTTCGCCGGCGGCGTCGGCCCCGAGGTCAAGCGCGAGATCTTCGAGCGCGGCCACGCCGCCACGGTGCTGCCCTACGATCCGGTACGCGACACGGTGGTGCTGATCCGCCAGTTCCGGCCCGGTGCGCATGTCGCGGGTGTCCATCCCTGGATCTGGGAAATCGTCGCCGGCATCATCGACGAGGGCGAGACGACCGAGGACGTCGCGCGGCGAGAGGCGCGCGAGGAAGCCGATCTCGACATCTTCGAGCTGATGCCGATGCAGACCTACCTGTCGAGCCCCGGCGGTTCGTCGGAGACGGTGACCCAGTACCTGGGCCGCGTCGATTCGAGCAAGGCCGGCGGCATCCACGGCCTGGCGACGGAAGGCGAGGACATCCTGGTGCGCGTCTTTCCGCTCGCCGAGGCACGCGCCATGCTCGAGCGCGGCGAGATCGCCAGCGCCAGCGGGCTGGCCGCGATGCTGTGGCTGCTGCTCAACCGCGAGAGGGTGCGCGAGACGTGGCGATGAGCGGCCGGGTCATCGTCGCCGGCAGCCTCAACATGGACCTCGTCGCCGAGGCCCCATCCCTGCCGCGCCCCGGCGAGACCATCATGGGCTCGGCCTTCCATACGCTGCCCGGCGGCAAGGGTCTGAACCAGGCGGTAGCGGCCGCGCGCCTCGGTGCGCGCGTCGCGATGATCGGCTGCGTCGGGCAGGACGCGTTCGGCGCCCGGCTGCTGGAGGTCATCCAGGCCGAGGGAGTCGACGCATCCGGCGTGCGCCGGGCCGGCGATGCACCCACCGGCATCGCGCAGATCGTCGTGAGCCGCGGCGAGAACAGCATTGTCGTCGTGCCCGGCGCCAACATGGCGATGACCGATGCCGATGTCTCGTCGATCGAGATCGCCGACGGAGACGTCGTGGTCGCCCAGCTCGAAACGCCGGTCTCGGTCAGCGAACGTCTCTTCGCCCGCGCCCGCAACGCGACGACTATTCTCAATGCCGCGCCGGCGGCGACCGTGCCCGACGGTCTGCTGGGACGCACCGATCTGCTGGTGGTCAACGAAACCGAGCTCGCGACCTTGTCGAAGGCGCGGCTGCGCGACGACAGCCCCTTGGCCGAGATCATGGCCGCCGCGCGAGCGCTGCGACGACCTGACATGGCGGTGATCGTCACCCTCGGCCGCCGCGGCGCGGTGCTGCTGCAGGGCGACGCGACACCGCAAGCCGTCGCCGGCCACGCGGTCGAAGCCATCGACAGCACCGGGGCGGGCGATTGCTTCGTCGGCGCCTATGCCGCGGCGCTGGCCAACAAGCGGCCCGGCGCGGCGCTCGCCTTCGCCAATGCCGCCGCCGCGCTGGCGGTGACCAAACGCGGCGCGGCGCCGGCGATGCCCCGTCTCGCCGAGGTCGAGGCGCTTATGCGGGCATGAGGTTGTTCGGGTTGCCCGGCCGTGGCGCATGGCGCTAGGTTCCGGCCACTTTCCCCTCCTCCTGGGCCCATCGACCATGGACGTCCGTTCCGGCTTCCTCGACAGCATCGGCAATACGCCGCTGATCCGCCTCAAGGCCGCCTCCGAAGCCACCGGCTGCGAGATCTACGGCAAGGCCGAGTTCCTCAACCCCGGCGGCTCGGTCAAGGACCGCGCCGCGCTGGCGATCGTCGAGGACGCCGAGCGGCGCGGGCAGCTCAGGCCCGGCGGCGTGATCGTCGAGGGCACGGCGGGCAATACCGGCATCGGCCTGGCGCTGGTCGGCAATGCCAAGGGCTATCGCACGGTGATCGTGATGCCCGAGACGCAGAGCCAGGAGAAGAAGGACATGCTCAGGCTGTGCGGTGCGGATCTGCGCCTGGTGCCGGCCGTGCCCTACGCCAATCCCAACAACTACGTGAAGTACTCCGGCCGCCTGGCTGAGGAGCTGGCGAAGTCGGATGCCAACGGCGCGATCTGGGCCAACCAGTTCGACAACGTCGCCAACCGCGAAGGCCACTACAAGACCACCGGTCCCGAGATCTGGCAGCAGACCGACGGCAAGGTCGACGGCTTCACCTGCGCGGTCGGCACCGGTGGGACGCTTGCCGGGACGGCCATCGCGTTGAAGGAGCGCAACCCGAAAATTCGCACCGCCGCGGCCGACCCCAAGGGGGCTGCGATCTATTCCTGGATCAAGACCGGACAGCTTACCGCCGAAGGTTCCTCCATTACCGAGGGCATTGGGCAGAACCGGGTAACGGCCAATCTGGAAGGTGCGCCGCTGGACGACGCTTTTCAGATTCCGGATGAAGAAGCCCTGCCTATCATCTTCGATTTGCTCGAACATGAGGGACTTTGCATGGGCGGCTCGACGGGCATTAACGTGGCAGGTGCGATCCGCATGGCGAAGGACATGGGACCGGGCCACACCATCGTCACGATCCTGGCTGATTACGGCACGCGCTATCAGAGCAAGCTGTT
>CAYNOF010000163.1:0-4987 GCA_964398335.1 uncultured Rhizobiaceae bacterium | reverse complement strand
GACGATCAGGCCGCCCGTCGTCACCAGGATCTGCTTGAGATGCTGGCCGTAGACCGGCCGCACGATGGTGCGTTCGAAGGCCAGCCCCAGCACGCCGCTCACCACCATGGCCGCCAGCACGGCCGGCGCAATGGCCGCGAGGTTGAGCCAGATCGACTCGGCGGTCATCCATGGCGTCAGCGCCAGCATCACGCTGGCGGCGACGAAGGCGCCGATGGCGATGAAGGCGCCGTGGCCGAAATTCAGCACGTCCATCAGGCCGAAGGTCAGGGTGAGCCCCGAGGCCATGATGAAGATCATCAGGCCCATCGCCAGGCCGGCCACCGTCAAGGTTACCCAGCTCGCGGGCGAGCCGATCAGCGGCAGCGCCGCCAGCGCCAGCACCGGGATCAGGGCCAAGGGCAGCAGGTCGCGTTTCATTGGTGCGTGTCCATGCCGAGCCCGAGCAGGCTCTGCTGCAGGTCGGTGTCGGCGGCGAAGGCGGCCATGTCGCCGCGATGCGCGACGCGGCCGTCGTCCATGACCGCGACACGGTCGCCCAGCGAGCGCGCGAAGGTGAAGTTCTGCTCGACCACCAGCAGGGTGGACTGGCCGTCCTTGAGCTCGCGGAAGGCGTCGATCATGTTGGCGATGATCGCCGGCGCCAGCCCCTTGGTCGGCTCGTCGACCAGCAGCAGGCGGCGCGGCTCGATGATGGCGCGGGCCACCGCCAGCATCTGCTTCTGGCCGCCCGACAGATGGCCCGCCGGCAGGGTCCAGAAGCGCTTCAGCGCCTCGAATCGGCCGAAGATCCAGTCCAGGCGCGCGGCATCGGGCGGGCCGGCGCGCGCCGCCAGCACGAGATTCTCCTGCACCGTGAGGTCGGCGAAGATCGCCATGCTCTCCGGCACATAGGCAATGCCCAGCCGTGCGATGTCGGGCGTGGCCATCGCGGTGATGTCGCGGCCGGCGAAACGGATCGTGCCGGCCGAGGCGCGCCACAGGCCCATGATGGTGCGCAGGGTCGTCGTCTTGCCGGCGCCGTTGCGGCCCAGCAGCATGGTCAGGCCGCCTTCGGGCACCTCGAAATCGACGCCGTGCAGGATGTGGTACTGGCCGATGCGGGTCTGCACGCCCGACAGGCTCAGCAGCGTCTCAGTCATGCGCCGCTCCGCCGAGATAGGCCTCGCGCACGATCTCGGAGTTGATCACCTCGGCCGGCGCGCCGTCGGCCACCAGCCTGCCCTGGTGCAGCACGACGATGCGGTCCGACAGCGAGCGCACGACGTCCATCTTGTGCTCGACCAGCAGGATGGTCTTGTCGCGCTGCTGCTTGATGGCGGCGATGATCTCCAGAATGGTCGGCACCTCGTCGACGCTCATGCCGGCGGTGGGCTCGTCGAACATGAAGATCGCGGGCTCGAGCGCCAGCAGGATCGCGACCTCGAGCTTGCGCTGGTCGCCATGCGAGAGCGTCGCCGCGACCGCCTGGGCGCGATCGACCAGCGAGACGGCGGCCAGGTGCTCCATGGCGCGGTCGACCAACGCGCGGTGACTGCGTGCGCGGCTGAACAGGTCGAGCGCCTTGCCGCTCTTCACCTGCACGGCCAGGCGCACGTTCTCCAGCGCCGTGAGATTGGGAAAGAGATTGGTGAGCTGGAAGGCGCGACCCAGGCCCAGCCGCGTGCGGCTCGACGCGGCGTGATCGGTGATGTCGACGCCGTTGAGGCGCACGCGTCCCGATGTGGCGGGGATCTGGCCCGAGATCAGGTTGAAATAGGTCGTCTTGCCCGCACCGTTGGGCCCGACGATCGCGGTCAGCGTGCCGGGTGCGAAGGCGCATGACACGCCGTCGACGGCCGCGTGGCCGCCGAAGCGCACGGTCAGTTTGTCGGTTTCGAGCATGGGCTCCAACCTCATGCCGAGGAGGCCGCGCAGCTTCCGTCTCGAAGCATGGGCAACAGACGCCGTACGTGTCGCCCACCCTTCGAGACGCGCCCGCGGCGCTCCTCAGGGTGAGGTATCAGCGCTTGTTGCGGATCGGCAGCTTGAGCTCGTCCGCCGGAATCTCGCGCACCAGCTCCAGCAGGTCGTTGTTGTCGGGCGGGTTGGCCTTCATGCGCCAGTGGTACATCACCTGCAGCGCCTGATGGTCTTCCTTGCGGAAGGTCATGGTGCCTTTGGGCGTTTCGAAGCTCATGCCTTCCATCGCGGCGATCAGCTTCTCGGTGTCGGTGGACTTGGCCTTGCTGACCGCCTCGACCAGCGCCATCGCCGCACTCATGCCGCCGGCGACGAAGAAGTCCGGCGCCGCGCCGCCATTGCGCTTCTTGTACTCGGCGACCAGCCAGTCATTGACCGGATTCTTGGGGAAGCCCCAGTAGTAGTAGATCGCGCCTTCCAGACCGGGGAACTGCTTCCAGCCGGCCATGACCGGCAGGATGTTGCCGCCGGGCGCGATCTCGATCTTGTAGCGCTCGGGCTTCAGGTCCATCAGCTTGGTCAGCGGATGGGCGCCGGCCCAGACGACGACGACGATCTTGCGGCCCGGCTTGTCCTTCAGCGCGTCGAAGATGCGCTGCGCCGGCGCGGTGAAGTCGGTGGTCGCCTGCGGCGCGTATTCCTCGTGCACGATCTTGGCCTTCGAGCCGACGGCGGCCAGCGCCTCCTTCAGCGAGGCGATGCCGTCGCGACCGAAGGCATAGTCCTGCGCCAGGGTCGCGATCGAGATGTCCTCGCTCTTCAGCGTCGCGGCCGCGGCCAGCGCGTCCTGGGTCGAGTTGCGCGCGGTGCGGAACACGTAGCGGTTCCACTTGTCGCCGGTGATCTGGTCGGCCACCGCCGGCTCGACGATCAGGATCTTCTTGTACTCCTCGGCGATCGGCAGCATGGCGAGGGCCGCGCCCGAGGAGGAGGTGCCGACGGCGATGTCGACCTTGTCGTCGCCATAGGCCTGCTCGAGCGCCGCCTTGGCGAGGTCGGGCTTGAGCTGGTCGTCCTTGAGGATGACCTGGATCTTGCGCCCATCGATCGCCATCGTGCCCTTGGTGGCGTTTTCCAGGCCCAGCATGAAGCCGGCCTCGGTCTGCCGCGCATAGGCCTCGAGCGGGCCGGTCTTGCCGTAGATCAGGGCGATCTTGAGCGGCTGCTGGGCCATCGCCGGCCCGGCCAGCAAAAGGCCGCCGGCCAAGACGAGCATTGAACGACGAATCATGAACGAACCTCCCCCCGGGAATTGGTGCCTCCTTCTAGTAAATGCGTTCAGCAAGCACCATCGTCACGTTCGTCCAAATCTGCAGGGCCGGTGCGGCAGATCGCGCGCCGAGGGTTGCATCGACGCGGATGCGGCGCATTATCCCCCACATCCGGCAGCGCGCGCCGAAGCGTCCGGCCCATCCCAGTTATGGTGACCGCCATGACCCGGCCAGCCATGGATCCCTCGTCCGGCGTGCGTCGCATCCGGCTCGCGCCGCACCAGATGACGGCGCGGGTGACGCCGACGGAGGATCTCTTCATCCTCGCCCATCTCGGCATCCCCCGCGTCGACCCGGCGCGCTGGTCGCTGACGATCGATGGCCTGGTCGGTCGGCAACGGATCCTCACCCTGGCTGATCTCAAGCAGATTCCGAAGCAGACCATCGAAGCGGTGCACCAGTGCTGCGGCAGCCCGACCGAGCCCACCGTGCCCACCCGCCGCGTCTCCAATGTGCGCTGGGGCGGCGTGGGGCTCGCCACGCTGCTGGCCAAGGTCGATGTCGATCCTCGTGCGCGCTTCTTGTGGTCGTATGGCCTCGATGGCGGACTGTTCGCCGGCTCTTCGGTCGACTGGTTCGTCAAGGACCTGCCGCTGGAGCGACTCGCGGCGGGCGGTGTATTGCTCGCCTATGAGCTGAATGGTGCGCCGCTGCCGGCGGAGCACGGTTTTCCGGTACGGCTGGTGGTTCCCGGCTATTACGGCACCAACAGCGTGAAGTGGCTCTGGCGTCTGCATCTCGCCGACCACCGCGCCGACGGGATGTTCACGACGCGCTTCTACAACGACGACACCAGCGAGGATGATCGCGCGGCAGGCCTCGGGCCGCGCCGGCCGGTCTGGGCGATCGCGCCGGAATCGCTGATCGTGGCGCCGGCGCCAGACGCGGTGCTTGCTTTGGCCGAACGCGTCGAGATCTGGGGCTGGGCCTGGTCATCCCACGACGTCGCTGCCGTCGAAGTCAGCACCGATGGTGGTGCGACCTACGCCCGCGCCGAGCTGGAGCCCCGACGGGGCTGGGCGTGGCGTCGCTTCTCGTTCGATTGGCGGCCCGCCCAGGCGGGCGAGACGATGCTGCGGGCTCGGGCACGAGACAGCAATGGCGTTGCCCAGCCGGACGATGGCGCGCGCAACGCTGCCCATACCGTGCGAGTCTTTGTGCGCTGATCGATCCGCCGGCTATGATCGCCCGTCGGCCTCCGATCAGAGCGCGTCATGCCCACCTACACCACGGCACCGGATCCCAATCCCAGGACGCCGACGTTCCGCTGTCCGCCGGGCACGATCGACAGCCACATCCATCTGTTCGGGCCGGCCGATCGCTATCCCTACGATGCGAAAGCCTACTACCTCCCGCCCGAGGCACTGCCCGAGACCAACATCAGGCTGCAGGATACGCTGGGCGTCTCGGCCTCGGTGATCATCAGCGGCGGCGCCTATGGCCGCAACACGCGTCACCTCGCCGACACGCTGACGCGCTTTCCCGACCGCTTTCGCGGCATCGCGCTGGTGCCCGAGGACATCGCCGATGCCGAGATCGAGCGCCTGACCAGGCTCGGCGTGCGCGGCGCGCGCTTCTTCCCGACCGATCGCGGCGGCTCGGCGCCGACCTTGTCCGAGGCGCTGTCGGCGAAGATCCACGCCCATGGCTGGCACCTGCAGTTCTTCCCGCACGGCGGCGACATCACCGAGCTGGCGCCGCGCCTGCTGGCGCAGCCCAACGTCATCGTGCTCGACCACTTCGCCAGCGTGAAG
>CAYNOF010000162.1:0-12129 GCA_964398335.1 uncultured Rhizobiaceae bacterium | reverse complement strand
TCCGTTCGGCCTGCTGCAGCCCATGGCCGACGGCCTGAAGCTGCTGCTCAAGGAGACCATCGTCCCGTCGAGCGCCAACAGCATCCTGTTCCTGATCGCGCCCATGATCACCTTCATGACCGCGCTGATCGCCTGGGCGGTGGTGCCGTTCGACGACGGCTGGGTGATCGCCGACATCAATGTCGGCATCCTCTATCTGTTCGCGATCTCCTCGCTGGGCGTCTACGGCATCATCATCGCAGGCTGGGCGAGCAACTCGAAATACGCCTTCCTCGGCGCGCTGCGTTCGGCGGCGCAGATGGTGTCGTACGAGGTCTCGATCGGCTTCGTGCTGATCACCGTGCTGCTGTGCGCCGGCTCGCTGAACCTCTCGACGATCGTCAGGGCGCAGAGCGGCGGCATCTGGAACTGGTACTTCCTGCCGCTGTTCCCGATGTTCATCGTCTTCTTCATCTCGTGCCTGGCCGAGACCAACCGCACGCCGTTCGACCTGCCGATGTCCGAAGCCGAGCTGGTGGCCGGCTTCCACACCGAGTACTCGGCGATGGCCTTCGGCCTGTTCGTCCTCGGCGAGTACGCCAACATGATCCTGCTGTCGGGCATGGGCGCGGTGCTGTTCCTCGGCGGCTGGCATTCGCCTTTGCCCTTCGAGCCGTTCACCTGGATCCCCGGCATCGTCTGGTTCGCGCTCAAGATCGCGGTGCTGCTCTTCGTCTTCTCGTGGACCAAGGGTACGGTGCCGCGCTACCGCTACGACCAGCTCATGCGTCTGGGCTGGAAAATCTTCCTGCCGTTCTCGCTGGTCTGGGTGGTCCTGACGGCCGCCGTCGTGACCTACGCGAAGGGCCACTAGGAGTTGGCGATGGGTGTGCTCGACAGGACGGCCCGCGCGCTGCTGCTCGGCGAGATCGCCTCGGGCTTCGCGCTGACCTTGAAGTACATGTTCAAGCCGAAGGTGACGGTGAACTATCCCTTCGAGAAAGGACCGCTCAGCCCGCGCTTTCGCGGCGAGCACGCGCTGCGCCGCTATCCCAGCGGCGAGGAGCGCTGCATCGCCTGCAAGCTGTGCGAGGCGATCTGCCCGGCCCAGGCAATCACCATCGAGGCCGAGCCGCGCGAGGACGGCAGCCGCCGCACGACGCGCTACGACATCGACATGACCAAGTGCATCTACTGCGGCTTCTGCCAGGAGGCGTGCCCGGTGGACGCGATCGTCGAGGGGCCGAACTTCGAGTTCTCGACCGAGACCCGCGAGGAGCTGATGTACGACAAGGCCAAGCTCCTGGCCAACGGCGACCGCTGGGAGGCCGAGATCTCGGCCAACCTGGCGCAGGACGCCCCGTACCGGTGATGGCGATGGCATACGACCCCGACCTCACCCTGAGGAGCGCCCGCGGGGCGCGTCTCGAAGGGTGGGCGACGACCCGGTGTGTTGCCCATGCTTCGAGACCGCCGCTGTGCGGCCTCCTCGGCATGAGGAGTGCAGCGGCATGATCATCCAGACCATCGCCTTCTACGCCTTCGCCGCCGTGACCCTGGTCTCGGCGTTCATGGTGATCGCCGCGCGCAATCCCGTGCACTCGGTGCTCTACCTGATCCTGGCGTTCTTCAATTCCGCCGCGCTGTTCCTGCTGATGGGCGCGGAGTTCATCGCCATGATCCTGGTGATCGTCTATGTCGGCGCGGTCGCCGTGCTGTTCCTGTTCGTCGTGATGATGCTCGACATCAATGTCGCCGAGCTCAGGCAGGGATTCCTGAAGTACCTGCCGATCGGCGCCGCCGTCGGCCTGGTGCTGTTCGCCGAGCTGATGCTGGCGCTGGGCGTCTGGGTGATCTCGCCTTCGGTGAGCGGCACGATCCCGGCCAACCAGGCGGCGCTGGCCAAGATCAGCAATACCGGCGCGATCGGCAAGATCCTCTACACCAACTACTTCTTCCTGTTCCAGGCGGCCGGCATGGTGCTGCTGGTGGCGATGATCGGCGCTATCGTGCTGACCCTGCGCCAGCGCGCGGGCGTGCGTCGCCAGAAGATCGCCGATCAGATCGCGCGCACGCGCGACCAGGCGGTCACCGTGGTCAAGGTTCCGGTCGGGGGAGGCATCTGACATGCAGATCGGCCTCGAGCACTATCTCGCCGTTGCCGCCGTCCTGTTCACCCTGGGCATCTTCGGCATCTTCCTGAACCGCAAGAACGTGATCGTCATCCTGATGTCCGTCGAGCTGATGCTGCTGGCGGTCAACATCAACCTGGTGGCCTTCTCGACGCATCTCGGCGACATGACCGGCCAGGTCTTCGCCATGCTGGTGCTGACGGTGGCCGCCGCCGAGGCGGCCATCGGCCTGGCCATCCTCGTCGTCTACTTCCGCAACCGCGGCACCATCGCGGTCGAGGACATCAACCTGATGAAGGGGTAGGGGCCGCTCGGGTCCCGCGCGCGTCATGGATCTCGCCATCAAGCTCATCGTCTTCCTGCCGTTGCTGGCCGCGTTCATCGCCGGCTTCTTCGGCCGTGCGATCGGCGACCGCGGCGCGCAGGTCGTCACGACAGGCGCGCTGCTGATCGCCGCGGCGCTGTCGTGGTTCGTCTTCTTCAAGGTCGGCTTCGGTGACGCCGGCGGCACGGTGCGTCTGGCCACCTGGATTTCCTCGGGCACCTTCGAGGTGGCCTGGGCGCTGCGCGTCGACACGCTGACGGCAGTGATGCTGATCGTCGTGACCACCGTGTCGTCGATGGTCCACCTCTACTCGGTCGGCTACATGGCCGAGGACAAGAGCGTGCCGCGGTTCATGAGCTATCTCAGCCTGTTCACCTTCGCCATGCTGATGCTGGTGACGGCGGACAACCTGGTGCAGCTCTTCTTCGGCTGGGAGGGCGTCGGCCTCGCCTCGTACCTGCTGATCGGCTTCTGGTACGACCGGCCCTCTGCCAACAAGGCCGCGATCAAGGCCTTCATCGTCAACCGCGTCGGCGATTTCGGCTTCGCTCTGGGCATCTTCGCCATCTACATGCTGACCGGCTCGGTGCAGTTCGACGCCATCTTCAAGGCGGCGCCCGACGTCGCCAAGATGACCTTCCCGTTCCTCGGCCACGAGGTGCCGGCGCTCACCACCACCTGCCTGCTGCTGTTCGTCGGCGCCATGGGCAAGTCGGCGCAGCTCGGCCTGCACACCTGGCTGCCGGATGCCATGGAGGGCCCGACCCCGGTCTCGGCGCTGATCCACGCCGCGACCATGGTCACCGCCGGCATCTTCATGGTGGCACGCTGCTCGCCGCTCTTCGAGTACTCGCAGACTGCGCTCGACGTCGTCACCCTGGTCGGCGCCGCCACGGCGTTCTTCGCCGCCACCGTCGGCCTGACCCAGTTCGACATCAAGCGGGTGGTCGCGTACTCGACCTGCAGCCAGCTCGGCTACATGTTCTTCGCCCTGGGCGTCTCGGCCTATCCGGCGGGCATGTTCCACCTGATGACGCACGCCTTCTTCAAGGCGCTGCTGTTCCTCGGCGCCGGCGCGGTGATCCATGCGATGCACCACGAGCAGGACATGCGCAACATGGGCGGGCTCAAGAACAAGATCCCGCAGACCTACTGGCTGATGTGGGTCGGCACGCTCGCGCTGGCCGGCATCGGCATCCCCGAGATCGGTGGCCACGGCATCGGCTTCGCCGGCTTCTACTCCAAGGATGTGATCCTCGAATCGGCGTACGGTGCGCACAGCACGGTCGGTACGATCGCCTTCTGGCTGGGCATTGCCGCGGCCTTCATGACCGCGTTCTACTCCTGCCGCCTGATGTTCATGACCTTCCACGGCGAGGCACGCTGGGCGAAGGCGCATGATCATGGCCACGGTCACGACGCGCATGGCCACGACGCGCATGGCCACGACGATCACGGGCATGGCCATCACGAGCCGCATGAGGCGCCGGGCGTCATGATGGTGCCGCTCTATGTGCTGGCGCTGGGCGCCCTGATTGCCGGCGGCGTCGCCTACAACTTCTTTGTCGGCGAGGGCATGGAGAAGTTCTGGCGCGGCTCGGTGCTGATCCTCAACGAGCACCACGCCCTGCACGCCGCGCACGAGGCGCCGCTCTGGGTGAAGGCGCTGCCGCTGGTGATGGCGCTGGCCGGCATCGCACTGGCCTATCGCTTCTACGTCCAGAAGCCGAGCCTGCCGGCGGCGACCGCCGCGTCGTTCCCCTTCCTGTACCGCTTCTCGTTCAACAAGTGGTACTTCGACGAGCTCTACGACTTCCTGTTCGTGCGGCCGGCCATGTGGCTGGGCCGGCAGCTGTGGAAGAAGGGCGATGTCGGCATCATCGACGAGGTCGGGCCCAACGGCCTGGCGCGCGGTGCCGTGAAGCTGGCCGGCGTGCTCGGGCGCGCCCAGAGCGGCTACCTCTACCACTATGCGTTCGCCATGCTGATCGGGGTCGCGGTCCTGGTCACCTGGTACATGCTCTCGCGCGGGCACTGATCATGGCGACCTGGCCCGTTCTTTCGCTCACCACCTTCCTGCCGCTGATCGGTGCGGCCTGGATCCTGCTGTTCACCCGCGGCAGCGAGGCCGGTGTCGCCAACGCCAAGCACGCCGCGCTGTGGACGTCGCTGGCCACCTTCATCGTCTCGCTGTTCATCTGGTTCGGCTTCGACTCGCGCAACCCGGGATTCCAGCTGCGCGAGCACGTCGAGTGGATCCCCGACTACAAGATCGCCTACCACATGGGCGTCGACGGCATCTCGATGCCGTTCGTGCTGCTGTCGACCTTCCTGACGCCGCTGTGCATCCTGGCGAGCTGGGAGGCGATCGAGACCCGGGTGCGCGAGTACATGGTCGCGTTCCTCGTGCTCGAGACCTTCATGGTCGGCATGTTCTGCGCGCTCGACTTCATGGTCTTCTACATCTTCTTCGAAGCCGTGCTGATTCCGATGTTCCTGATCTTCGGAATCTGGGGCGGCAAGGACAAGATTTACGCCGCCTTCAAGTTCTTCCTCTACACGCTGGCCGGCTCGGTCTTCATGCTGCTGGCGATCCTGGTGATCTACTGGAAGGCCGGCACCACCGACATCCCGACCATCATGGCCACCCTGAAGCTGCCGGAGGAGTGGCAGTACTGGCTGTGGCTGGCGTTCTTCGCCTCCTTCGCCGTGAAGGTGCCGATGTGGCCGGTGCACACCTGGCTGCCCGACGCCCACGTCCAGGCGCCGACCGCGGGCTCGGTGATCCTGGCCGGCGTGCTCCTGAAGATGGGCGCCTATGGCTTCATCCGGTTCTCGATCCCGATGCTGCCGCTGGCCTCGGAATACTTCACGCCCTTCGTCTTTGTGCTGAGCTGCATCGCCGTGGTCTACACCTCGCTGGTGGCGCTGGCGCAGGAGGACATGAAGAAGCTGATCGCCTATTCGTCGGTCGCGCACATGGGCTTCGTGACCATCGGCCTCTTCGTCATGAACGTGCAGGGCGTGCAGGGCGCGCTGTACCAGATGCTGAGCCACGGCCTGGTGTCGGGTGCGCTCTTCCTCTGCGTCGGCGTGGTCTACGACCGCCTGCACACCCGCGAGATCGACCGCTATGGCGGCCTGTCCGACAACATGCCGCGCTATGCGCTGGTCTTCATGTTCTTCACCATGGCCAGTGTCGGCCTGCCGGGCCTGTCGGGCTTCGTCGGCGAGTTCCTGGTGCTGACCGGCACCTTCAAGTTCAACACCTGGGCGGCGACCATCGCGGCGACCGGCGTCGTGCTGGGCGCGGCCTATGCGCTGTACCTCTACTGGCGCATCTGCTTCGGCAAGATCACCAAGGACGACGTGCGGCGCATGACCGACATGAATCCGCGCGAGATCGCGATCTTCGCGCCGATCGTGCTGATGACGATCTGGATGGGCGTCTATCCGCAGACCTTCCTGGACGTGATGGACGCCTCGGTGACCAAGCTGGTGGCCGACTACGGCACGGCGCTCAAGGCGGCGGGCAAGACCGCCATGCTGCGCTAGGGGATCGCGACGATGGTCGGATTGGAAAACTGGCAGATCGCCACCCCCGAGATCATCCTGGCCGCCGGCGCCATGGTGCTGCTGATGATCGGCGTCTTCCGCGGCGAGCGCTCGGCCGATCTGGTGGCGTGGCTGGCCGTCGCGCTGCTGATCGGCACCGCTGCCTGCGTGATCTGGGGTCACACAGGCACGGCTTTCTCCGGCCTGTTCCTCAACACGCCCTTCACGATGGCGATGAAGGTGCTGTCGCTGCTCGGCTCGGCGCTGGCCATCCTGATGTCCAGCAGCTTCATGCAGCGCGAGGGCGCCTGGCGCTTCGAATACCCGGTGATCGTCGTGCTGGCGACGCTCGGCATGATGCTGATGCTTTCGGCCGCCGATTTGATGACGCTCTATGTCGGGCTGGAGATGCAGTCGCTGGCGCTCTACGTCGTCGCCGCCTTCCAGCGCGACAGCGCGCGCTCGACCGAGGCCGGCGTGAAGTACTTCGTGCTGGGCGCGGTGGCGTCCTGCATGATGCTCTACGGCGCCTCGCTGGTGTACGGCTTCGCCGGCACGACCAACTTCGCCAATATCGCCAAGGTCTTTGCCGCGGGTGCACCGCCGCTGGGCGCGGTGATCGGCCTGGTGTTCATCCTCGCCGGCCTGGTCTTCAAGGTCTCGGCCGTGCCGTTCCACATGTGGACGCCCGACGTCTACGAGGGCGCGCCCACGCCGGTGACCGCGCTGTTCTCGGTGGCGCCCAAGATCGCCGCGCTGGGCCTGCTCGTGGCCGTCGTCATGGGCCCGTTCCGGCCGCTGATGGCGCAGTCGCAGCAGATCCTGGTGATGGTCTCGGTCGCCTCGATGGCATGGGGCTCCTTCGCCGCCATCCGGCAGGAGAACATCAAGCGCCTGATGGCCTACTCCTCGATCGCCAACATGGGCTACGCGCTGCTCGGCCTGGCCGCCGGCACCGAGGAGGGCATCCGTTCGGTGGTGGTCTACATGATCATCTACCTGGCGATGAGCATCGGCACCTTCGCCTGCATCCTCTCGATGCGTCGCCAGGGCACGCCGGTGGAACGCATCGCCGATCTCGCCGGGCTGTGGCGCAACCATCCACGCATGGCCGCCGCGCTGCTGTTCTTCATGTTCTCGATGGCCGGCATTCCGCCGCTGGCCGGCTTCTTCGGCAAGCTGAACGTCTTCCTGGCCGCCATCAACGCCGGCCTGTTCTGGGCCTCCGCCCTGGGCGTCGCGGCGTCGGTGGTGGGCGCCTACTACTACCTGCGCATCATCAAGGTGATGTTCTTCGACGATCCGGTGGCGCCGTTCGACGCTGTCGAGATGCCCATCGGCTCGGTGATGGCCGTCATGGCGATCTTCATCTTCCCCGTCTTCATCGTCTTCCAGTCGCCGTTCCTCGCCACGGCGCAGGCCGCGGCGCACGCCTTCTTCGCGCAATGATCCCGGCCGGCTGGTCGGTCGTCACGCTCGATACCGTCGGCAGCACCAACGACGAAGCCATGGCGCGGGCCGAAGCCGGCGCGCCCGAGGGCACGGTGATCCGCGCGCTGCGCCAGGAGGCAGGCAGGGGACGCCGCGGCCGCGGCTGGGACTCGCCGCCGGGCAATGTCTACTCCTCGACCATCCTGCGCCCGCCCGTGCCGCCGGTTCAGGCGGCGCAGCTGAGCTTCGTGACCGCGCTGGCGGTGGCCGACACGGCGACACCGCTGATCGGCGCCGCTCGCCGCGTGGCGATCAAGTGGCCCAATGACGTGCTGGTCGACGATGCCAAGATCTCCGGCATCCTGCTCGAATCGGCGATCGGCGAAGGCGGCCTGATCGGGCACGTCGTGATCGGCGTCGGCATCAACGTCGCCAGCGCGCCGCCCTCGACACGCTATGGTGCCACGCATCTGTCGGCGCTGGGTTCGACCGCATCGACCGACGAGGTGTTCGCTGCCTATATCGGCGCACTGGCGCGACGCTATGGCGAGTGGCGGACCGGGGGGTTCGCGGCCACGCGCGTCGCGTGGCTGCGCCGCGCGGCGTGGCTGGACCGCGACATCGAAGTCTCGCTGGGCGAGACGGCGCTTCGCGGCCGCTTCGTCGATCTTGACGAGCAGGGGGCGCTGCTGCTGCAAACCGCCGGTGGCGGCGTCAGGCGGATCACCGCCGGCGACATCTTCCCGCCCCGCGCCTGATCCGGAGGGCCGCATGCTGCTGACCATCGACGTCGGCAACACCAACAGCAAGTTCGCGCTGTTCGACGGCGAGCGCATCGTCGCGCAGTACCGGCTGCGCACCGAGGCCAAGCGCACCGCCGACGAGTACGGCGCCTGGCTGACCCAGCTGATGGGGCTGAAGGGCATCGATCCGCGCGCGATCGAGGGCGCGATCATGGCCAGCACGGCGCCGTCGGTGAACCCCAACATCCGCCGCCTGTGCGAGAGCTATTTCGGCAGCAGGCTGCTGGTCGTCGGCGAGCCCGACTGCGAGCTCGGCATCAAGGTGCTGATCGACCGGCCGCAGGACGCCGGCCCCGACCGGCTGGTGGGCGTGATCGCCGGCCACACGCGCCACGGCGGACCGCTGGTGACGGTCGATTTCGGCAGCGCCACGACCTTCGACATCGCCGACAGGGACGGCAATTTCGTCGGCGGCGTGATCTCGCCCGGCGTCGAGTTCACCATCGAGGCCTTCTACCTGATGACTGCGCGCCTGCCGCGCATCCGCGTCGAGAAGCCGGCCAAGGTGATCGGCAAGGCCACCGTGCCGGCGATGCAGTCGGGAATCTTCTGGGGCTATGTCGGCCTGATCGAGAGCCTGATCAGGCGCATCAAGACCGAGTACGGCGAGCCGATGAAGGTGATCGCCACCGGCGGCCTGGCGCCGATCTTCGAGAGCGAGGTGCATCTGTTCGACGTCATCGAGCCCGACCTGATGTCGCTGGGCCTGCTCGAGGTCTGGCGCCGCAACCGCAAGGCCTGAGCGCGGTTATCCGGCGATGACCCCGAACGACGAGCTCGTCTTCCTGCCGCTGGGCGGCGCCGGCGAGATCGGCATGAACCTCAATCTCTACGGCTGCCGCGGCAAGTGGCTGATGCTCGATCTCGGCGTCACCTTCGCCGACGAGGCGGCCGCCGGTCTCGACGTGCTGATGCCGGATCCGACGTTCATCGAGGAGCGCCGCGACGACCTGCTGGGCATCATCATCACGCACGCGCACGAGGATCATCTCGGCGCCGTGCCCGACCTTTGGCCGCGCCTGCGCTGCCCGGTCTATGCCACGCCCTTCGCTGCGTCGGTGCTGCGCCGCAAGCTCGGCGAGGCGGGCATCGAGGGCGAGGTGCCGATCACCGAGGTGCCGCTGGGCGGCAGGCTCTCGCTGCCGCCCTTCGAGCTGGAGTTCGTCACCATGACGCACTCCATCCCCGAGCCCAACGCCGTGGCGATCCGCACGCCCTTCGGCACGGTGATGCACACCGGCGACTGGAAGATCGATCCCGAGCCGCTGATCGGCGAGGTCACCGACGAAGCCGCGTTGCGCCGCATCGGCGGCGAGGGCGTGCTGGCGATGATCTGCGATTCGACCAACGTCTTCGTCGAGGGCGAGTCGGGCTCGGAGTCCGACGTGCGCGACGAGCTGGCGGCGCTGATCCGCCAGCGCAGGAACCTGGTCGCGGTGACCTGCTTCGCCTCGAACCTGGCGCGGGTCGAGAGCATCGCGCTGGCGGCGGTGGCGGCGGATCGTCATCCCGTGCTGGTCGGCCGCGCGCTGCATCGCATGGTCGGCGCGGCCAAGGACAACGGCTACCTGCTCGACTTCCCGCCCACCGTGAGCGAGCGCGATGCCGGCTGGCTGCCGCGCGAGAAGGTGTGCCTGATCTGCACCGGCAGCCAGGGCGAGCCACGCGCGGCGCTGGCGCGGCTGGCGCAGGGCGAGAACCGGGACATCGCGCTGCAGCCCGGCGACTCGGTGATCTTCTCCTCGCGCGTGATCCCGGGCAACGAGAAGCCCATCGGCCGCATCCAGAACCTGCTGGCGCAGCGCGGCGTCGAGATCGTCACAGATCGCGATGCCTCGATCCACGTCTCGGGCCATCCGGCGCGCGACGAGCTGGTGCGGCTCTACCAATGGGTTCGACCCAGGGTCGCGGTGCCGGTACATGGCGAGTACCGCCATCTCGTCGAGCACGCGGCGCTGGCGCGCGACTGCCAGGTGCCGACGTCGATCGTGGCGCCCAATGGCAGCATGGTGCGGCTGGCGCCGGGGCCGGCCGAGATCATCGACAACGTGCCGGCCGGCCGGCTGGCGCGCGACGGCACGCGCATCGTGCCGATGGACGGCGAGGGCCTGCGCGAGCGGCGCAAGATGCTGTGGAACGGCGCCGCCGTCGCCACCGTCGTGCTCGACGGCAGGGGACAGCTCGCGGTGCCGGCGACGCTCACCGTGCACGGGCTGGACGACGCGCCCGATGTCGTCGAGGCGCACGATGCGGCGATCGACGCGATCAAGACGGCGGTGCACGAGCTGTCGCGCTCGGAGGCGCGCGACGATGAGCAGGTGGCCGAGGCGGCGCGGCGCGCGATCCGCCGCGTCTACAAGGCGCGCTTCGACAAGAAGCCCGTCACCGACGTGCACGTCGTGCGCCTGCCCGCGGTGGCGGCATGAGCTGGGTCACGTACGTCATGGTGTTCGTCGTCATCTGGTGGACGGTGCTGTTCGCCGTGCTGCCGCTGGGCGTGCGTCGCATCGAGAATCCGACACCCGGCGTCGATCGCGGTGCGCCGGAAGACCCGCAGCTTTTGCGCAAGGCGCTCATTTGCACGGCAATCAGCGCGGTGCTGTGGAGCATCTGGTACGTCGTCTGGGTGTTCGACGTCTTCAGCCTGCGCAAATAGAAACGGCAAACCCCGTGAGGGTTTGCCGTTCATCTTGACCAATTTTGGATCCCCGATGCGCTTCTTTGGCGCACTCGTCCGCCCTTGGACGGATTTTCCTCCCTAGAACTCGGGCTGGGGTCGACCCCCGGTCTGTCCCGACAGGAGCGTTCGTAGCCGAGATTTCGCGGCGCGGCTAGGACTAATTCTTGCGAGTGGGCACTTGTTTTTGGAATTGCTCCAAAGTCCGCAGAACGTCAGCAGACATACAATTGCCGCCACTCGCGAGGGGTCATCCGATCACCACGAACTTCACGATGAACAGCACGGCGAGAATCCCGACCGCGGGATGGATATCCTTCCAGCGGCCTGCCGCAAGCTTGATCACGGCGTAGCTGATGAATCCGAAGGCAATTCCTTCGGCGATCGAGAAGGTGAAGGGCATGGTGAGCGCCGTCACCATCGCCGGCGCCGCCTCGGTGACGTCGTCCCACTCGACCTCGGTGAGCCCGCGCGCCATCAGGCAGGCGACGTAGAACAGCGCCGGCGCGGTCGCCCAAGGCGGCACCGAGCCGGCCAGCGGCGAGAGGAACAGCGCCGCCAGGAACAGCAGGCCGACGACGATGGCCGTCAGGCCCGTGCGGCCGCCGGCGTTGATGCCCGAGGCACTCTCGATATAGCTGGTGGTGGTCGAGGTGCCGATGGCGGCGCCCAGCATCGCCGCGCCCGAATCGGCCATCAGCGCGCTGCGCAGCCGCGGCACCGTGCCGTCCTTGTTCATGAAGCCGCCGCGATGGGCGAGCGCGATCAGGGTGCCGGTGTTGTCGAACAGGTCGACGAACAGGAAGGCGAAGACCACGGTCACCAGCCCGACCTTCAACGCGCCGCTGAGGTCCATCTGCAGGAAGACCGGGCCCGGGCTGGGCGGCGCGCCGACGACGCCGCCGAACTTGCTGGCACCCACGGCGATCGAGGCGGCGGTGACCGCCAGCACGCCGATGATCACGGCGCCGGGGATCTTGAACTGGTCGAGGGCGATGATCAGCACGAAGCCCAGGGCGGCCAGGATCACCGGCCAGCTGTTGAGGTCGCCGGCGCTGACCAGGGTGGCGGGGTGGGCGACGACGATCTTGGCGCTCTGCAGCGCGATCAGCGCCAGGAACAGCCCGATGCCGGCGGCGATCGCCATCTTCAGCGATTTGGGGATGGCGTTGACGATCCACTCGCGCACCGGCAGCACGCTCAGGATGAAGAAGATCACGCCGGATA
>CAYNOF010000161.1:0-8335 GCA_964398335.1 uncultured Rhizobiaceae bacterium | reverse complement strand
GGACGACAAGATCGACGGCGTCGTCATCAGCTTTGTCGACATTACCGAGCGTCGCGATGTCGAGCAGGCCCTGCTGCGCAGCGAGCGCTTGCTGGGAATGCAGAAGCGACTCTTCTTCGACCTTGGACGATCCGCGGTCATCGTCTGGGAGTTCGAGAGCGGCATTCTGGAGTGGAATCGCGGCTGCGAGGAACGATACGGCTATACCCGCGAGGAGGCGCTGGGCAAGCAGGAGAATCTGCTCCTGCAGACGACGGTGCCCGGCTCATCGGTTGCCGAGTTGAAGACACGGCTGGAAAAGGACGGCAGCTGGGTCGGAAAGCTCTGCCACACGACGAAGGCCGGCCAGGTCCTGACCGTCGAAGCGCGCCTCCAGCTCGAGGAACTGGATGGTAGGCGCCTGGTGCTGGAGAGTATCGGCGACGTCACCGCGGGCTGAGGCTCGCCGCGGTCCTTCAAGGCCTCACCGCATCGGGAAGGCTTCGGCCACCGTCTCGCCGGGATCGACGCGAATCACCTTGCCCGGGTTCATCAGGCCCTTGGGGTCGAGCGCCTTCTTGATCGCGCGCATGATGTCGAGCTCGGTCGAGGAGCGGTAGTGCTCGAGCTCGAGCAGCGTGACCGAGCCGATGCCGTGCTCGGCCGAGATCGAGCCGCCGATCTCGTTGACCATGTCGTGCACGATGCGGTCGAGCGTCTTGACCATCGGCAGGAACGCCTCGCGCGTCGTGACGTCGAGCGGCGCGCCGAAGGAGTAGTGCAGGTTGCCGTCGCCCATGTGGCCCATCGGCTTGGGCCGGATGCCCGGCACCGCCTTCACGCAGGCGGCGTTGCACCTCTCGATGAAGTCCGGGATCTCGTGCACCGCGACCGAGATGTCGAAGGAGCAGCTCGGGTTGCGATCGCGCCGGCTGGCCTCGGCGTGACCCTCGCGGATCGCCCACATGTTGCGCGCCTGCGCCTCGGATTGCGCCAGCGTGCCGTCGAGCGCCAGGCCGCGCTCGAAGGCACCGGCGAGGAACTCCTCCATGCGCTCGGCCATGCCGCCGGCGCCGTTGCCTGATGGCGCGCGGGTCGAGGACCATTCCATCAGCAGCTGCCACTCGGGCGAGCCCTCGATCGGCCGCTGCAGGTTGGGCACGGTCGCCAGCACGCTCTCGTAGCCGATGCCGTGCACCAGCTCGCACGAGGTCACGCAGTCGCCCGAGGCGATGCGCGCTTCGGCCAGCAGCTCGAAGGCGGCTTTGGGATTGGGGATCGCCAGCCAGCAGGTGGCGACGTCCTTGGGCTTGGGGAAGACCTTCAGCACCGCCTTGGTGATGATGCCCAGGGTGCCCTCGGCGCCGACGAAGAGGTCCTTCAGGTCGTAGCCGGTGTTGTCCTTCTTCAGCGCCCGCATGCCGTCCCAGATGCGGCCGTCGGGCAGCACGACCTCGAGGCCCAGCACCATGCTGCGCGTGTTGCCGTAGTGCAGCACCTGCGCGCCGCCGGCATTGGTCGAGAGGTTGCCGCCGATCATGCACGAGCCCTGCGCGCCGAGGCTGATCGGGAACAGCCGGTCGTGCTCCATCGCCGTCTGCTGGATGGTCTGCAGCACCACGCCTGCTTCGACCGTCATGGTGTAGGCCTGCGGGTTGACGTCGAGGATGCGGTTCATGCGCGCCAGCGACACCACGATTTCGTCGCCCTGGCGCACCGGGATGCTGGCGGTCATCAGGCCGGTGAGGCCACCCTGCGGCACGATCTTGACGTTGTGCTGGTTGCACAGCCTGACGATCGCGGCGACTTCCTCGGTGCTCGCCGGCTTGACCACGGCGGCGGCACGGCCGGGCGCCGCGCCCTGCCAGTTGGTGGTGTGGAACCGCACCGCCTGCGGATCGGTGACCAGACCCTTCTCGCCGACGATGGCGGCCAACGCCTCGTGGAACGCGGACGAGGGCGGCGAGATGTAGGTGTCGGGCATGGTCTTGGTTTCCTCCAATGCCGACAATCTAGCGGCATTGCCGGACGCCCCCAAGCGTAGGATGGCCGCATGACCCCGATGCAGTTCTGGTACGACTTCGCCAGCCCGTATTCGTGGCTGGCTGCCGAGCAGCTCGCGTCGGCCGATGGGATCGCGGTCGACTGGATCCCCTTCATCATCGGCCCGATCCTGCGCCTGCGGCCGGACAACCCGTCACCGCTGCAGAATGCGCCGCCGGCCCAGCGCGCCTATCGCCGGCGTGACGTCGAGCGGCTGGCGGCGAAGCAGGGCCTGCCGCTGCGCTGGCCATCCACCTATCCGCGCAACGGCCTGCTCGGCGCGCGCGTCGCCCGCGTGGTGCCGGCCGCACGGCGCCCTGCGCTGACGCTCGCGATCTACCGCGCCAGCTTCGTCGAGGATCGCGAGATCGCCGAGATGGACGTGATCCGCGACGTGCTGATGCGTTCGGGTTTCGACGCCGAGGCGACGCTGCGGGCCGCACTGGCCGACGGCAACAAGAAGGCGCTGGGCGCCGATGTCGAGCGCGCCATCGCGCTGGGCATCTTCGGCGCGCCGAGCTTCATCGTCGGCGGCGAATTGTTCTGGGGCAACGACAGGCTCGATCTCGCGCTCGACTGGGCGCGCCAGCCGTGGCTATGAGCGCGGTGCCGCCGCGCGCCGCAGCCGGTCGTTGATCGCGACACCGAGCCCGCGTTGCGGAATCGGCGCAACCGCGATGCGCGCGGTGCCTGGCGTGTCGAGCGCACGCAGCATCGCGAAGAGATTGGCCGCCGCTTCGACGAGATCGCCGCTCGGGCTGAGATTCAGCGCGCCCGCGACCTGACCGAAGCCGAGCAATGTCTCGCCAGCTTCCATCGCCGTCGCGTTCAGCCGCACGGCGGCGCGCGGCGCGTAGTGGCTCTCGAGCTGGCCCGGCGAGTGCAGGGTGCCGGCGACGCCGATGGCCGGACCTTCGCCGACCGCGCCGATCACGGCCTCGATCGCTTCGCGGGTCGCGCCGCCGTGCCGCAGCAGGGTCGGCTTCGGCGTGGTGAGATCGAGCACGGTCGATTCAAGGCCGACATCGCAGGGACCGCCATCGATGACGAGGTCGACGGTGTTGCCCAGCGACTCGACGACATGCTCCGGCCGCGTCGGGCTGATCGAGCCGGAGCGGTTGGCGCTGGGCGCGGCGATCGGCAGGCCTGCTGCGGCGATCAGTTCGCGGGCGATGGGATGCGAGGGCGCGCGCACGGCAGCGGTGTCGAGGCCGGCGGAGGCCAGCAGCGACAGGCGGCAGTGCGCGACGCGCGGCAGCACGAGGGTGAGGGGGCCCGGCCACAGTCTTGCGGCCAGTCGCTCGGCGGTGTCGTTCCACACGACGTGCTGGCGTGCCTCGGCGGCGTCGAGCACGTGGGCGATCAGCGGGTTGAAGGCCGGCCGGCCTTTGGCGGCGAAGATCGCGGCGACGGCGCGGTCGTTGGTGGCATCGGCGCCCAGGCCGTAGACGGTCTCGGTCGGGAAGGCGACGAGGCGGCCGGCGCGGATCAGCGCCGCGGCGCGCTCGATGATCGCCTTCATCGCGTCTGCCAGTCGCGGCCGGCGGGCCAGCCGCGCGCGACGAACCAGTGGTTGCGATGGCCCGGCTTGCCGTAGCGCATCGGCTGGCGCGTGCTGTCGTCGATCACCTCGCCGCCGGCGGCCTCGAGCACCGCCTGTCCGGCGGCGGTGTCCCATTCCATCGTCGGGCCGAAGCGCGGGTAGATGTCGCCCTCGCCTGATGCGATCAGGCAGAACTTCAGCGACGAGCCGGCCTGCTTGCGCTCGGCGACCGGGATGGCGTTGTTGCGCAGCCAGATGTCGAGCTGGCTGAACACCGAATGGCTGCGGCTGGCGAACACGGTGAAGCCCTGTGCCGGGGGACGGCGCACGCTCATGGCGCTGGGCGCGCCGCCGTCGGGAAGACGCTCGGCGCCGTGGCCCTTCGCGCCGCGCCACAGCACGCCCTGCGCCGGCGCCGAGACCACGCCCAGTGTCGCCACGCCGTTCTCGATCAGGGCGATGTTCACCGTGAACTCGCCGTTGCGCTTGATGAACTCCTTGGTGCCGTCGAGCGGGTCGACCAGCCAGAACGGCCCGGCGCCGACCTCGGGCATGCGGCCGGCGGCGACCTCCTCCTCGGCGACGATCGGCACATCGGGGGTCAGCTTGCGCAGGCCGGCAAGGATGATCGCCTCGGCGGCGTGGTCGGCGTCGGTCACCGGCGAGGCGTCGTTCTTCTTGCGCTCGCCCTGGTCGGGCCGGGCGTAGATGTCGAGGATCGCCGCGCCGGCCTCGTGGGCGAGCGCGGTGAGGCTGTGCAGCAGAGCGGGCTTGTCGAAATCGGACACGGCAACCTGGCGTAACGCGGCGGCGACGTTATAGCCCGATCCCGCCACAATGTTATGGATTCTAGGCCGGTCGGCGGGCATGGTCCGACAGGGTCCGTGTCGCCCACCCGTCTGTTCAGGAGGCTTCATGCGCAGTGTCGTTCTCGGTTCCCTGTTCGCCGCCGCAATTCTGGCGGCCGCGCCCGCTCTGGCGCAGCAGGCCCAGCAGTTTGCCGGCAGGGTCAATTCCGGCAAGGACCCGGGCGGCTCGTCGCGCTGCCCGACCTACGGCATGAAGATGGACCTCACGGTCACCGGCTCAAACATCCAGGCGACCTTTCAGCAGGACGGCCGCGACCAGCGCAATTTCACCGCCACGGCAGCGGCCGATGGCACCTTCAAGTCGGAGGCCATCGTCGGCGGTGGCGGCAAGATGAGGGTGACCGGCAAGGTCACGCCGACGGAGGTTACCGTCAGGCTCGACGGCTATTGTATCTTCGACTTCAAGCTCGCGCCCAAGAGCTGATCGCGGGCGCGTCAAACGGGGGAGGTTTCATGCGCGCTCTCATCGCCTGTTCCATCGCCGTCGCCGGGTTGCTGGCGGCGGCGCCCGCCATGGCCCAGACGCAATACACCTGGACCGGCTACGGCGAGGGCCAGGGCAACTGCAACCGCTACAAGATGACCATCGACGTCACGGTGACCGGCACGTCGGTCAAGGGCCTCTTCCAGCAGGAAGGCCGCACGCAGCGCTTCTGGGACGGCGTCAACATGGATGCCGCCGGCAACTTCCGCACCACCGCCAAGGTGCAGGACGGCACCATGAAGGTCTCGGGCAAGATCACGCCGGCGGGCGGCAACGTCGTGCTCGACGGCTACTGCAAGTTCAACGCCAAGCAGCTCACCAAGAAGTAGTCGGCGACATGGCGCGTCTCGACGGCAAGGTCTGCATCGTCACCGGCGCGACGAGCGGCATCGGCCGCCGCACCGCCGAGATCTTCGTCGCCGAGGGCGCGCGCGTCGTGGCCGCCGGCCGCCGCGCCGATCTCGGCGAGGCCTTGCAGAAGGAGCTCGGGCCCGAGCGCCTGCTGTTCCAGCGCACCGACGTGACGCAGGAGGCCGAGTTCAAGGCACTGATCGACGCCTGCGTGGCGAAATGGGGCCGCGTCGACTGCCTGTTCAACAACGCCGGCGGGCCGGCGCCGGTGGGCGGCATCGAGACCATCCCGGTCGACGGCTTCGACGCGGCGATGGCCTCGCTGGTACGCAGCGTGATGCTGGGCATGAAGCACGTCGTGCCCGTGATGACGCGGCAGGGCGGCGGCAGCATCATCAACAACGGCTCGGTGGCGGCGCGCCGCGCCGGCATGTCGAGCTCGATGATCTACAGCGCGGCCAAGGCGGCGGTGAACCACCTCACCGTCTGCGTCGCCATGCAGCTGGGCGAGAAGAACATAAGGGTCAACTCGATCTCGCCCGGCGCGATCGCCACCGGCATCTTCGGCAAGGCGCTGGGGCTCTCGCACCAGGAGGCGGAGAAGACCGCCGAGGTGATGAAGGGCGTGTTCGCGGCCAACCAGCCGATCCCGCGCTCCGGCCTGCCCGACGACATCGCGCAGGCCGCGGTGTTCCTCGCCTCCGACGAATCGAGCTTCATCAACGGCCACGATCTTGTGGTCGACGGCGGCCTGGTCGGCGGCCGCATGTGGACGCCGCACCAGCAGGGGCTGGCCGCCCTGCGCAAGACCTTCGGCGTCGAGGGGTAGGGCTGCCCCGTCATCCTGCGCTGCGCTCAGGACGATGGTCGTGTCTACGCCAGGATCGTCGTCATCCCGCCATCGACGACGATCGACTGGCCGGTGATGTAGGCACCGGCGTCCGACGCCAGCAGCAGCAATGCACCGCGCAGGTCCTCGGGCTTGCCCCAGCGATGCGCGGCGGTGCGCTGCTCGAGCATGTCGCTGAACGACCTGGTCTGCTGCAGCACGACGTTGAACTCGGTGCGGATGTAGCCGGGGCAGATGCAGTTCGCCGTCACGTCGGGGCCGAACTCGACCGCCAGGGTCTTGGTCAGCCCGATCAGCCCGTGCTTGCAGGCGACATAGGCCGCCACCGTCTCGCGGCCGAGGATGCCCAGGATCGAGGAGATGTTGACGATGCGGCCGCTTTTCTGGCGCAGCATCTGTCGGCCGCACTCCCGTGACAGCATGAAGGGCGCGGTGAGATCGGTGTCGACGACGCGCTGCCAGTCCTCGCGCGGGAAGTCGACCACCGGCTTGCGCACGGTGATGCCGGCGTTGTTGACCAGCACGTCGATGCGGCCATGGCGCGCGACGATGTCGGCCACCGCCTTCACCACCGCCGCCTCGTCGTTGACGTCGAGCGCCAGCGCCTCGGCCTTGCCGCCGGCCTTGGCGATCGAGCTCACCGTGGCTGCGAGATCGGGCGCCGTGCGCGCGGCGCAGACCACCGTGGCGCCGGCCTCGGCCAGGGTCGCCGCGAAGTCGCGGCCCAGCCCGCGCGAGGCGCCGGTGACGAGAGCCACGCGGCCTTTGAGCGAAAATAATTCGATCATGAGATTTCCCCCCGCGCGGCATGATCTGGCGCGTAATTGAGAGGGCGATGATAGCGGCCTATCTCGGATGCATCACGGGCTCATAGCCAGGAGGCATCGATGTCTCACTATCGTTCCGGTCTCGGCAGCGAACTGCCGACCTTCCAGTCGCTGGCCCATCACGGGACCAGGCCGGCGGAGCGTCCGACCTTGGCCGCGCGAATCGCCGCCACGCTGCGCACCTGGCGTGAGCGCCGCGCGGCGCGGCACGAGCTGACACGGATCGACGCGCGCAGCCTGCGCGATGTCGGCATCGCGCCGGAGCTCGTCGACTACGAAATCGCCCAGCCTTTCTGGCGCGACCTGCGCGACTGGCGGGCGTGATCTGCGCTAGGGTGCGGCCGCACGCCAACTCGAGGAGGAACGGATGGCCGCACAGAAGGGGAAGGTCGCGATCGTGACGGGATCGGCAACGGGCTTGGGCGCCGCCGCGGCGGTGCAGCTCGCCGGTCTCGGCTGGAACATCGTCGTCAACTACACGCGCAGCAAGAAGGAAGCCGACGAGACGATGGCGGCCGTGAAGGCCAAGGGGGTGAAGGCGATCCTGGTGCAGGCCGATGTCGGTCAGGACTCGGATTGCAGGAAGCTGGTCGAGGCCGCCGTGAAGGAATGGGGCCGCGTCGACGGCGTGCTCAACAACGCCGGCACGACCAAGGCGCAGGCGCAGGGCGACCTCGACGGCGTCAACGCCGAGGATTTCGAGCGCATCAACCGCATCAACGTGGTCGGCCCCTACCAGATGAGCCGCGCCGTCTTCCCGGTGATGAAGAAGCAGTGGGAGGACAGGAAGGAGCGCGGCTCGATCGTCAACATCTCCTCGATCGCCGGCGTGATGGGCGTCGGCTCGTCGATCCCCTACATGTGCTCCAAGGGCGCGCTCAACACGCTGACGCTCGCGCTGGCGAAGTGGCTGGCGCCGGCGGTGCGCGTCAACACGATCTGCCCGGGCTTCATCCAGGGCCGCTGGCTGCTCGGCGTCTTCGGCGAGAAGGGCTACGCCGCGGCGCTCGCGCAGCAGGAGAACAGCACGCCGCTGCGCCAGGCCGGCACGCCCGACCAGATGGCCGAGACGGCGATCTTCTTCCTCACCAGCGCCAGCAACGTCACCGGCGAGTTCATGATCGTCGACGCCGGCGCGCACCTGGGCGCGGCGCCGTTGAAGGCGCGGTGACGACCGCCGCCGCGGTCACGGCAATTCGTGGCCGCGGCCGATGTTGGTGATCACCTGCCGCAGATGCGGCTTGCGCTCGAGCAGCGCGCGGCGGTACGCGACCAGGCCTTCGAGCAGCGCGCCGTCGCGCGCCAGCAGGCGGTCGGCGAACTCGACGATGCGCGTGTTGGGCCAGGCGTGCGGGCGCAGCTCGAGGATGCGCAGGAAAGCCTCGGTCT
>CAYNOF010000160.1:0-2319 GCA_964398335.1 uncultured Rhizobiaceae bacterium | reverse complement strand
ACAACCTTTATTGTTCCTCCGAACTGACGTGTAGGAGGTGTATTTGCCGTTGTATTGATACCGATACTATTTCCATTCGTATTCGAAAACTCTGGATCAGTAAACCAGTTATCCGCTGCTAACCAGGTCTTCAAATTACGGCCCCATGCTGTAAGACTTAAGCCTTTCACAACATTACCCAGTTTACCAAGTTTTTGCATGTCAAAATCATAAGTCAGTGAAACCACACGCAGTTTCCAGAAATCACCGGAACTGTAGAATATCTCACCAACATTACGCAAACTGGAACCATTACTTAAATCACCAAATCCATAATATGTACCATAGTATTGAGAAGCAGCATAACTTGTATTTGGCAAATACTTACCACTGCCAGCATCGTAAACTACTGAATTGGGCCAGAGGAACTGCTGACGATTATAAATAGTACTAATTGCAGATGTACCAGTAAACATCATGTCTTCACCCAATGCGTTATAAATTACATAGTCACCACGATATTCAGCATTAGCAGCCAGTGTAAAGCCCTTCCAGGACACATTGAAATTAACACCTAAAAGCTGCTTTGGCATAGTATTACCAACTCCTTTCAACCCTGAAGCTTTGGAAGGCCAGCCCGTTGCCGGATCTACGATGATTTGACCTGTTGCTGGATCCCTGTTAAAGTAAGTTACTTTCAGGTAAGGAAACATTTGATTCAACTCTGCATTCAGGTTCAGGTTTCCGCCTGTTTGGTATTGCAGTGAAGTGAATCCATCAACATATAATGCAGATACTTTATTTGTATTGTAAGTGTAATTGAAATCTAAATTGACATTCCAGTCACGGTTACGCACAATATTCATCTTTAACTCAGCATCTAATCCATGATTATCAACTTTAGCAGCATTTGTCAATATAGACTGGATACCGCTTGCAGGAGAAACTGAGGCACTGAGAATTTGCTGGTCAGCTATTTGCCTGTAATACGAAGCCTCTACCGTAATCCTGTTTTTCAGGAAAGCTAATTCCAGACCAATTTCAGAGGAGGCAACCTTCTCTGCAGTTAAGGATGAGAATGGTAAAGAACCACCTGCACCCATACCTATCAAACCAGAGAAAGGAAAGCCTGCGGCAAACCCATAGGTTTGATCAAGATTGTAGGGACCTATGTTATCATTACGATTGGTGTTGTAGCTTGCCCGTATTTTAGCATAGCTAAGGATATTGCTCTTATAATTAAGAGCATCCAGTACTGAAAAAGAGACATCACCACCCCATGTTGTATATTGATACAATTTGGAATCACGACCCTCTTTGTAAAATACCGAAGTCCAGTCATGGCGGGCTGTTCCATGTAAAAACAGGTAATTCTTATACCCAAGAGTAGCATCTAAATAAACGCCTGTTTTTCTCTGCTCAGACCTCGAATCCGATCCGCTGTACAAACCCGTTGCTGAGTTAACTAGGTTAAAATAGTCAGGGAAAGTTAGCGCCGAGGTTGAAACACCAATATTTTTACCTCTCCGTATCTGAACGTTATCGCCCAAAATTGCTTTCAGGGAAAAATCACCAAAATTCTTATTATAGGATGCAAAGGCATCTCCATTAATCCGGTTTCCGTTACTGTATCCTTCACTCATACTTCCAGCAATTGTAGATCTTGCTTTATAGAAACCAGCTCCCGTTAATATATAGTCATAATCCCTGTTATATCCTACTAAGTAAGCACCGCTTGTACTTGTTGCCCACGTATTAAATGTGTATGGGTTGCCAGTATTTGTAGTTACACCTTCGGTATTAGCTATCCCAATCCGTACATTTAAATTAAGCGCCTCGTTGACTTTATATTTAGCTGTAATGTTACCATTAAAAT
The DNA here is from genome assembly GCA_964398335.1 of uncultured Rhizobiaceae bacterium. Taxonomy (GTDB): domain Bacteria; phylum Pseudomonadota; class Alphaproteobacteria; order Reyranellales; family Reyranellaceae; genus JAFAZJ01. The sequence continues at coordinate 464 of CAYNOF010000160.1, read as the reverse complement.
AATTATTCTTTCCAAGAGAGCGGTTATTATCCAGCAGCCAGTAAGGGTTGTAATAATAATCATTGAAATAACCGTTGAGATCGCCAAACTTATTGTTCTTCCAATCCTTGAAATCATTAATAGGAATCCAACCCGGTACATTCAGTGAGTAAAAATAGAAATCGGTAGTAGTCCTGTCCGTTTTATCCCAGGTGTAGGTCGCATCAAAACTAATAGTGAGACGTTTATATGTATTAGACGCATTTAACCGCAAAGCATTTCTTTCATAATTATCGCCTGGAACGATACCCGCAGTCTGTACTCTTTGATAAGAAGTATAGATGTTGCTAGCTTCATTACCTGCTCTGTATGAAATGTCTGTTTGATTGGTTTGACCGGTATTCCAAATTCCTTCTCTAACACCCGGAACAAAAGAATAAGGATACGTAAGATAAGATCCGTCCTGCAAAGCACGTCCCGGGTAA
>CAYNOF010000159.1:0-5016 GCA_964398335.1 uncultured Rhizobiaceae bacterium | reverse complement strand
CCCCCGCCGCCGCCGCAGGCCAAGCCCAGCGCCGTCGACAAGTTCCGCGTCTTCCTCGAGAAGGAGATCGCGGCCAAGAAGGTCTTCGTCGACGAGGTCGGCCGCGAGCTACGCATCACCATCAACTTCGCCGAGATGTTCCAGCCGGCCTCGGCGACGATCCGGCCGGAGCTCGAGGAGCTGCTGCGGCGCATCGGCGGCGAGCTGAAGATCGAGTTGACGGAAAATCCCGGCAGCTCGGTGAAGATCGTCGGTCACACCGACTCCGATCCGATCTTCACCGCGCAGTTCAAGAACAACCTTCAGCTGTCCAAGGCACGTGCCGACAGCGCCGCCGTCATCCTGACAGCGGCGATCGGCGATGCCTCGAAGCTCACGACGATCGGCAAGGCCGATTCGGAACCGGTGGGCGACAACAAGACGGTCGAAGGCAAGGCGCGCAACCGGCGCGTCGTGGTCATCCTGGTGCGTCCGGAGTAGGGCTGAAAAGCCCCCGGTCGCCGAGGTACGGGAGTCAGAACGATGATTGGGCGCGTGCTCCTGAGCCGGTGGTTCCTGTGGCCCTTGGGCGGGTTGATCCTGTCGGCCCTGACATGGTTCGCCCTGCCCTTCATCGGCTTCGGCCTCGACTCGCTGCTGATCCGGCTGATCATCATCGGCGTGATCTGGCTGATCATCGGCATCATCCTGCTGGTCGGCTCGCTGCGCCGGCGCGGCAAGGAAAAGAAGCTCGCCGCCAACATCGCCGGCGCCGATCCCAAGGACCCCACGGCCGAGGCAATCGACGCGCAGTCGCAGCAGTTGCAGGATCGGCTGAAGGCGGCGATCGCCGACATGAACAAGATGCAGGCGGCCAAGGGCGGCATGACACTCTACGAGCTGCCCTGGTACACCATCATCGGCCCGCCGGGCGCCGGCAAGACGACGGCGCTGCTCAACTCCGGCCTGCGCTTCCCGCTCGCCGAGCGGCACGGCGCGCAGGCGCTGCAGGGCGTCGGCGGCACGCGCAACTGCGACTGGTGGTTCACCGAGCGCGCGGTGATCCTCGACACCGCCGGCCGCTACACCACGCAGGACAGCGACTCCGCCGTCGACCAGGCGGGCTGGCGGCACTTCCTGAACATGCTCAAGCAGACCCGCGAGCGTCAGCCGCTCAACGGCGTGCTGGTGGTGTTCGGCGTGCGCGAGCTGCTCGAATCCACGCGCGACCAGCGCATCGCCCATGGCCGCGCCGTGCGCGCCCGCCTGGTCGAGCTGCAGGAGGCCTTCGGCCTGGCGCTGCCGGTCTATTTCGTGCTGACCAAGCTCGACATGATCGCGGGATTCACCGAGTTCTACGACGACCTCGACAACGACGGTCGCGAGCAGGTGCTGGGGCTCACCTTTCCGCTGGCCGCCGCCGACGGCGGCGAGCTGCCGCAGACGCAGTTCGCGCCGATGTTCGACCGCCTGATCGAGCGTCAGCGGACGCGCGTGCTCGATCGCCTGCAGGACGAGCGCGACCTGGCGCGCCGCACGCTGATCTTCGGCTTCCCGCCGCAGCTCGCCTCGCTCGGCCAGCCGGTCGACGAGCTCCTGAAGGAGATCTTCAACGATTCGCGCTTCGCCAAGCGCCTGTCGCTGCGCGGCGTGTACTTCACCTCGGCGACGCAGACCGGCAGCCCGATCGATCGCCTGATGGGCGTGATCTCGCAGAAATTCGGCGTCGCCCAGCCGCCGCCGCCGCCGCAGGTCGGCAAGGGCCGCGGCTTCTTCCTGCGCCGCCTGTTCGACGACCTGATCTTCAACGAGGCCGGCCTGGTCGGCACCGATCCCAAGGTCGAGCGGCGCATGAAGATGATCCGCTTCGGCTCCTTCGGCGCCGTGGCGTTCATTCTCGTGGCGGCGATCGGATTGTGGGTCTTCAGCTATTTCGACAACGCCAGCCTGATCAGCCGGGTCAACGCCGCGGTCGACCGGCTCGAGCCGCAGATCCGCGCCGCCGAGCGCGTGCCGCTGGGTGAAGGCGATCCGCGGCCGGTCCTGCCGCTGCTCGACGAGCTGCGCCGGCTGCCGACCGGCTACGAGGTCACCAAGGCGGGCAAGAGCGAGTCGATCGGCCTGGGGCTCAGCGTGCAGGACGAGGTCTCGCTGCACACCAACGCGCTCTACCGCCGCGCGCTGGTCAACCTCCTGCTGCCGCGCCTGCTGGTGCGCACGCAGCGTCAGCTGGCGCTGCGCATCGGCGATCCGGATTACGCCTTCGCGGCGCTCAAGGCCTATCTCATGCTGGGCGACGCGGCGCGCTTCCAGCTCAAGTTCGTCGACCGCTGGCTCGACGACGACTACGCCGCGGCCGGCCTGTCCGAATCCGATCGCACCGCGCTTTCCGGCCACCTCAAGGCGCTGTCCGAGGAGCCGTGGACCACGGTGACGCTCGATCGCAACCTGATCAACGAGGCGCGCGATCGCGTGCGCACCTTGTCGCTGGCCGAGCGGGCGATGAACGCCTTCGAGGAGACCCAGGCGGTCAAGGACCTGCCGCCCTGGCGCGTCATCGACAATGTCGGCCCGCAGCTGCAGCAGGCCCAGCGCGTGATGCTGCGGCGCTCCGGCCGGGCGCTGACCGAGGGCATTCCCGGCCTCTACACCAAGAGCGGCTACTACGAGACCTTCCTGCCCGGGATGGCCGGGATGCTGAAGGAGGCGATCGACGACGCCTGGGTGCTGGGTCCCGACAACGAGGCGCTGGCCAAGAGCGGCCGGCCGCGCGAGGACCTGATCAAGCTCTACACCAGCAAGTACATCAATCTGTGGCAGGACCTGCTCAACGACGTCGCCCTGTCGCCGATCACCGACGTGCGCCAGGCGGCCGAGGTGCTGGGCATCCTCGCCGACCAGACCTCGCCGCTGCGCTCGTTCTACCAGGGCGTGGCGCTGCAGACGCGGCTGACCGCGCCGCCGCTGCCGAAGAGCGCGATCTCCGCCTTCGGCCCGGAAGCCGAGAAGCTCGCCAAGGCGGCGCAGGATCGCTTCACCCAGGCCTCGATCCTGGCCGGCGGCGGTCGCGACCCGGCGATCATCGTCGACCAGGCGTTCCGCCAGCTCCATCTCTTCACCGGTGTCGAGAACGCGACGTCCTCGCCGCTGCTGACCTTCATGCTCAGGCTCGACATGCTGGCCAAGCGTGCGGCGTCGGCATTGGGCGGCAGCGCCGCCGGCGGCACCGGCGCCGGCACGGCGGGCCTGAGCCTCGCGGGGCTCGCCGACCAGCTCAGCATCGAGACGGTGAAGCTGCCGCGCTTCGTCGGCGATGCCATCAAGGCACTGACCGAGGGCGTGCGGCTCACCGGCCAGCGCGCGGCGTGGGAGGAGCTGCAGGCGGCGTGGAAGTCGGACGTCATGACCTTCTGCCAGACGACCGTGACCGGACGCTATCCGGTCGTGCGTGGTGCCGGCAGCGAGATCCCGCTGGGCGATTTCGGCAAGCTGTTCGGGCCGACCCAGCTGATCGACAACTTCTTCCAGAACAACCTGAAGAACTACATCGACACGTCCAAGACGCCGTGGAAGTCCAACGGCCCGTTCCAGATCTCGCCGCAGGCGCTGCAGATGCTGGAGAAGGCCGCGGCGATCAAGGAAGCGTTCTTCGCCTCGGGCAGCACCGTGCCGGGCGTCGCCTTCTCCCTGGCGCCGCTGCAGGTCGAGACCAAGGGCACCGGCATCGAGATCGACGGCCAGGTGATGCAGCTCGATCCGGCGAACATGTCGCCCGCGGCGATGCAGTGGCCGCGCGGCGCCGGCGGCGCGAAGATCCTCGGCGACAAGGGGCCGCTGCAGGAGTTCACCGGTGCCTGGGCGTACCTCAAGCTGTTCGATGCCGCCACCCTGACGCGGCGGTCGGACGATCGCTGGGAGTCGTTCCTGCCCAATGGCGCGCGCCTCGAGAGCCAGTGGAAGAGCATGAAGAACCCGCTCTCCGCCCGGTCGGCGCTGAACAACTGCCAATGGGTCCCGCTCGAGGTGCGGCCCCCGGCGGCGACCTGCGCACGGCGGAAGCCGGGCGAGTGGGATTCTTCGGCAAGATGCCGGGTCGCGGCGATTTCGTTCGTCGCGACCTGCCCAACGCTTTCGTCGACACCTGGGATGAGTGGCTCACCGAATGCATCGCGCGCAGCCGCGCGGCGCTGGGCCATCACTGGACCGATGCCTGGCTCTGCGCGCCGGTGTGGCGCTTCGCGCTGGGCGGCGGCCTGTGCGGGCCGACGGCGTGGGCCGGCGTGATGATGCCCAGCGTCGATTCCGCCGGGCGCTACTTTCCGCTCACCCTGGCGGCGTCCGTCGCCGGCAGCGAGATCCCGACGTCGCTGCTGATCGGCGGCTGGATCGATGCCATGGAGAACGCCGCGATCTCGGCGCTCGACGACGCGACGGGCTTCGACGGCTTCGCCAACGCCGTCTCGGCGCTGCCGGCGCCCGCGCCGCAGGTCGATCCGTCGTTCGAGGGCGCTCGCTCGCCGGGCAACGCGCTCGATCCGATGGGCTTCGCCGGCCTGCTCGCCGCCGCGGGCTCGCTGCGCGGCGGACGCGCGCTGTTCGTGACGCGCGGTGCGGAGCGTGTGACGCCGGCCTCCATCCTGTTCCCGGGCTTGCCGTCGCCGGGGCGCTTCGCCTCGCTGATCGAGGATGGCGACACCGAAGGCGTGATCGGCAATGCGCTGCCGCAGGCGCCGGTGGCCGCGCAGATCATCCCGGCCGACGAGTTCCAGGCGTTGACCGCCGATCTGCCGCCGCCGGCCCACGGCGACACGCTGTTCGACGACGACGCGTTCCGGGCCGAGGCCGCCGACGCCATGCCGCCCGGCGGCGGCGCATTCGACGAGAGCGACGACGGCGTCCTGCCGGAGGCAGTGCCCGGTGGCGGCGCCTTCGACGCGGGTGACGACGGCGTCCTGCCGCCGACGCCGCCCGCTGACGTCCCGATGCAGGCGACACCGCCGGCGGCGGGCGGCACACTCTTCGACGATGCCGCCTTCG
>CAYNOF010000158.1:0-7387 GCA_964398335.1 uncultured Rhizobiaceae bacterium | reverse complement strand
TCAGCCATTGGCCTTCAGCTCCTCGCCGGCGAGGGAGAGCGAGCCGCAGTTCAGGATCCGGAACGGGCCGGGCTCGGTGGCCCGCAGGTCCTCGACCGCCGTCGCGACGTCGTCGGCCGGCAGGCAGCGCAGGCCGACCTCCTCGGCGCGGGTGCAGGCCTGCTGCGGCGTGTAGGCGGCGTGGCCGAGGATCGGCACGGCGCGCGCCGAGACGGCGTGGCGTGCCAGCGGCCGCAGGAAGCCCGAGGCGTCCTTGGTGGTCATCATGCCGAAGACCAGGTGCAGCGGCAGCGCGCCGGGCTCGGCCGCCCAGGCGCGCGCCTGGGCACCCAGCACCAGCCCGCAATCCTCGTTGTGGCCGCCGTCGAGCCAGATCTCGGCGCCCGGCGGCATCGCATCCGGCAACGGCCCGCGCAGCAGCCGCTGCAGGCGCGCCGGCCATTCGACGGTCGACAGGCCACGCCGCACCGCCTCGTCGTCGATCGCCATGCCGCGCGCGCGCAGGCGCTCGACGCAGGCGATCGCCGTGCCGGCGTTGTCGAACTGATGCGCGCCGGCGAGGTTCGGTGCCGGCAGATCGAGGCTCAGCAGCGCGCTCTCGTAGTGGAAGCCGTTGCCTCCGGGCGTGACATCCCACTCGCGGCCCATGCGGAAGAGCGGAGCGTCCAGCGCCCGCGCCGTCTCTTCGATCACGCGCGCCGGCGCCGCCCGCTGGCGGCCGACGACGACCGGCGAACCCGCCTTGATGATGCCGGCCTTCTCGCCGGCGATCTTCTCCAGCGTGTCGCCGAGGAAGCCGGTGTGGTCGATGCCGATGGGCGTGATCGCGCTCACCGCCGGCTGCTCGACGACGTTGGTGGCATCGAAGCGGTCGCCGAGACCGACCTCCAGCACCAGCAGCTCGGCCGGGATCGCGGCGAAGACGTCGAGCGCCGCGGCGGTGACGATCTCGAAGAAGGTGATCGGATCATCGCCGTTGGCCGCCTCGCAGGACTCGATCGCCGCCTCCAGCGTGTCGTCGTCGATGATCGTGCCGGCGAGCCGGATGCGCTCGTTGAAGCGCACCAGATGCGGCGAGGTGTAGACATGCACGCGATAGCCGGCGGCCTCGGCCATGGCCCTCACATAGGCGCAGAGCGAGCCCTTGCCGTTGGTACCGGCGACATGCACGACCGGCGGCAGGCGCTTCTCCGGGTTGCCCATGCGGTCGAGCAGGCGCTTGAGACGCGCGAAGTCGAGATCGATGACGCGCGGATGGCGCGCCATCAGGCGTTCGACAAGCGCTTCCGTCGACATGGTTGAAACTCTAGGCGGCCTCGGCGGCCGGCCGCTTCATCAGGATCGAGACGATGCGCGAGAGCGTCTTGCGCAGCTCGTGGCGATGCACGACGAGATCGACCATGCCGTGCTCGTACTGGTACTCGGCACGCTGGAAGCCGGGCGGCAGGGTCTCGCGGATCGTGTCCTGGATCACGCGCTGGCCGGAGAAACCGATCAGCGAGCCGGGCTCGGCGATATGGATGTCGCCCAGCATGGCGAGCGAGGCGGTCACGCCGCCGGTGGTCGGATCGGTCAGCACGACGATATAGGGCAGGCCGGCTTCCTTGACCTCGCGCACGGCGATGGTGGTGCGCGGCATCTGCATCAGCGAGAGGATGCCCTCCTGCATGCGCGCGCCGCCCGAGGCGGAGAACAGGATCAGCGGCGCCTTCTTCTGGACAGCGACGCGCGCGGCGGTGACCACGCCCTCGCCCACCGCCATGCCCATCGAGCCGCCCATGAAGCCGAAATCGAAGATCGCGACGACGGCCGGCTGGCCCTCCATCTCGCCGCTGGCGACGACGATGCCGTCGCCGCCCGGCCCGGCCTGCGACTGCGCCTCCTTAAGCCGGTCGATGTAGCGCTTCTGGTCGCGGAACTTCAGCGGATCGACGATCGGCTTGGGTACCGCATGGGTCTCGTACTTGCCGCCGTCGAAAAGATGCGGCAGGCGCTGCAAAGGCCGCACCCTCAGATGGTGGTTGCAGTGGTTGCAGACCTGCTGGTTGGCCTCGAGGTCGCGGTGGAACAGCATCTGTTCGCACGACGGGCATTTCAGCCACAGATTCTCCGGCGTTTCCTTGCGCGCCACGAGGGCCCGCAACTTCGGACGCACGAAATTGGTCAGCCAGTTCATGCCCGCCCTATGCCACGTTCAGGTCGGGCGGCCAAGAGGCCCCCTGATGTCAACGCCACAGCCCCGCGAAGGGTCGCACCAGCTCGTCCGGCCGCTTGACGACGCAGAATTTGCGCTGGGCCTGATAGTCGGCGCAGAGCTTCTCGGCCTCGCCGGGCTCGAGGTCGGCGATGATGGTGGCGAAGCGGCGCGACTTGTTGGCGGTGACGTCGACGATCCACTCGCGCCCCATCCAGGCCTGCTTCAGCTCGACCAGCCGCGCCTGCGCCGCGACATGCGCCTGGCGGGCCTGCTGCAGGTTCAGGAAGGTACCGACCCAGGCGCCATTGCCGGGATAGTCGTAGCGATAGGGCGAGCAGGCGAAATCGTCGAGCACCGTGGGCGCGTGCCCGCCACTGCCCGCCGGCAGCTGGAACAGTTTCTGGGCGGAGCCGGCGCTCTTCTTCGCATAGGCCTCGTCGAGCAGCCTGACCATCGCCTCGTCGCGCAGATCGGCGCGGCGGAAACCCAGCACGACCCCGACCAGCCGCCGTCCGTTGCGCGTCGCCGAGGCGACCAGGTTGAAGCCCGACGAGCACAGGAAGCCGGTCTTCAGGCCATCGGCGCCGGGATACTTGTCGAGGAAGTACACGGAGTGCTGGATGCGCGCGCCGCGGATCACCGCCTCCTGCTGGCTGAAATAGGCGTAGCGATCGGGAAAGTCGCGGATCAGCGCGATTGCCAAAGTCGCCATGTCGCGCGCCGTCGTCACCTGCGCCGGATCCTTCCAGCCATTGGCGTTGCGGAAGTTCGAGCCGGTCATGCCCAGCCGCTTGGCGGTGGCGTTCATGCGCTGCGCGAAGGCCGGCTCCGAGCCCGCCAGCCGCTCGCCCACCGCCACCGCCACGTCGTTGGCCGAACGCAGGATCAGCGCCTGGATCGCCTGCTCGATGGTGATGGTGGCGCCCGGCGGCAGCACCAGCTTCGAGGGCTGCTGGTTGAAGGCATAGGCCGAGAAGGCGAGCTGGTCGGTGAGCTGGATCTTGCCGGCCTTCAGGTCCTCGAACAGCAGGTAGAGCGTCATCAGCTTGGTCAGCGACGCCGGATACCACGGCGCGCTGGCGTCGCGCTGGTGCAGCACCTCGCCGCTTGCCGCGTCGACCACCAGCGACGGGCCGGCCTGAACCGGCCCGGTGGGCGTCGGCAGGAAACCGCTTTGCGCCCGGGACGGCACGCTCAGCAGGCTCAGGATCAGCAAGGGGATGACGGCGAGGAGGCGGCGCGACACAAGCACGGACATGTGGTCGATTCTAGCGCAACCGCGCGGCCTTGGCATGGCCGGGATGGCGGCTTATGTCATGGCCATGATCAAGATCGCCGTCTGCCCGGTCACGCCGTTCCAGCAGAACTGCTCCCTCGTCTGGTGCGAGGAAACGAAGCAGGGCGCGCTGGTCGATCCCGGCGGCGACCTCGAACGGCTGAAGGACGCCGTCACGCAGACCGGCATGAAGGTCGCCAAGGTCATGCTGACGCATGGCCACGTCGACCACGCCTCCGCCGCCGGCGCCGTCGCCCAGCATTACGGCGTGCAGATCGAGGGCCCGCATGAGGGCGACCGCTACCTCATCGAGGGCCTGCCCGACTCCAACCGCAAGTACGGCTTCGCCGTGCCCGAGCCCTTCCTGCCGCATCGCTGGCTGCACGACGGCGACACGGTCGAGCTCGGCAAGCTCAGCTTCGACGTCGTGCACTGCCCGGGCCACACGCCGGGCCACGTGGTCTTCGTCAACAAGCACGAGAAGGCGCGCATCGCCTTTGTCGGCGACGTGCTGTTCCGCGGCTCGGTGGGCCGCACCGATTTTCCCAAGGGAAACCAGGAGCAGCTCTTCCACTCGATCCGCAAGAAACTGTTCCCGCTGGGCGACGATATCGGCTTCGTGCCCGGCCACGGCCAGACCTCGACCTTCGGCTGGGAACGCAAGACCAACCCGTTCGTCTGCGACATGCTGTTCGAGGACGGGGAGTAGGCTGGACCAGCACGGGCCATGTCGGACACGCCACGCTTCGTCGCCGAGCTGATTGCGGCCGCACCGCTGGCGCTGCAGGCACCACCGGTGGAGCGCGTCGACTGCAATACGCCGGTCCACATCCATGCCGGTCGCACCTACGCCTTCGTCTCGTTCCACGTGCCCATCGGCCACGCCTTCCGCCGAATCGGTCCGGCCAGCGGCAGCAGCGGCGATGTCGGCGTAGCCGGATTGGGAACGCCCCAGGCCGTGCACCTGCTCGACGATCCGGATCCCAGGGTCGGAAAGTGGATCGAGTCGACCTGGCGTGCGCCCGATGGCCGGCTTTACGGCTGGTACCATGCCGAGGAGCGCATCGAGAGTACGACGGCGCCATTCGTGCCGCATATCGGCGCGCTGCGGTCCGATGACGACGGGCTGAGCTGGTCGGTACTGGGCGAGGTGCTGCGGGGGCCGCGCGACCAGATCGATCCGCATGCCGGCAACGGGTTCATGGCGGGAGGATTCGGCGACTTCAGCGTCGTGCCCGACCGTGATGGCGGCTATCTCCACTTGCTGTTCAGCAGCTATGTGGCGGAGCAGAGCGCGCAGGGCGTCTGTGCCGCGCGCTGTCCCATGGCGATGCGTGATGCGCCGCGCTTCGAGGTATGGAGCGGCGGGACCTGGCGATCGGCCGGCGACGCATTGCCCACGCCGCTCTGGCCGGCGGTGCGGGGCTGGCATGAGACGTATCCCGACTGCTTCTGGGGGCCGTCCGTCCACTTCAACCGCGATCTCGGCGTCTATGTCATGCTGCTCAGCCACACGGCGGGCCCGTATCCCGGATTCCATTCGGCGGCCAACGCCGTCTCGTTCAACGCCACGCCCGAACGTCCGGACGCCTGGAGCGCGCCGATCCGCATCGTCGAAGGCGGTGGCTGGTACCCGCAAGTCGTCGGCCTGGGCGCAACAGACGGCGATACGCTGGCGGGTGCCGAAGCCCGGCTCTTCATCAGCGGCCTGTCGGCATGGCACATCCGCTTTCGCAAGGCCCGCGACGCCGCCGACGTGCCGCGACCGACGGCTCTGCCGCGCGCCGCAATGATCGCTCTGGGCGAGTCGCTCGGCGCCAAAGGCGTCTGATCGATCAGGCCTTGCGCGCGCCTCTCACGCCGTCGGCCAACGCCCGGATGTAGGAGAAGACGCCCGGCAGCAGGTCAGGCTTCGGCGCACCCTTGTCATCGAGCCCGGCCTTCACGCGCTCGACGATCGCCGTGCCAACCACGGCGGCGTCCGCGATGCGCGCCACGGCGGCGGCCTGATCCGGCGTGCGGATGCCGAAGCCGACGCCGATCGGCAGCTTGGTCTGCTTGCGCAGGCGGGCGACGTGGCCGCGGATGGCTTCCTCGGTCGAGGATTTGGTGCCGGTGATGCCCAGCACCGAGACGAAGTAGAGGAAGCCCGACGCGAAGTTCAGGATGGCGGGCAGGCGCTTCTCGTCCGTGGTCGGCGCGCTCAGCAGCACGGTGTCGAGGCCGTTGGCTTCGGCATGCGGCTTGAGCTGGTCGGCTTCCTCGGGCGGCAGGTCGACCATGATGACACCGTCGACGCCGGCGGCCCGGGCATCGGCGCAGAACTTCGACGCACCGCGCTGGTAGATCATGTTGTAGTAGCCCATCAGCAGGACGGGCGTGTCGTCGTCCTCGGTCTCGGCGCGGAAGCGGCGCACCATGGCGAAGGTGCGGTCCATCGAGATGCCGGCCTTCAGCGCGCGCTGGCCCGCCGCCTGGATCGAGGGACCATCGGCCATCGGGTCGGTGAACGGCATGCCGAACTCGATCAGGTCGGCGCCGGCGGCCGGCAGGCCCTTGAGGATCTCGTAGGACACGTCGAGGTTGGGATCGCCGGCAGTGACGTAGGTGATCAGGCCGGCGCGGCCTTCCGCCTTGAGCTTCTCGAAGCGCTTGGTGATGCGGCTCACAGCTTCACTCCCAGACGCTCGGCCACCGCGAAGACGTCCTTGTCGCCGCGGCCGCAGAGATTCATCACCAGCAGGTTGCTCTTCGGCAAAGTCGGCGCGAGCTTCAGCACGTGCGCCAGCGCATGCGCGGGCTCGAGCGCGGGGATGATGCCCTCGACGCGGCTGAGCTTCTGGAACGCCGCCAGCGCCTCGTCATCCGTTGCCGAAACGTATTCGACGCGGCCGACATCCTTGAGCCAGGCGTGTTCGGGGCCGATGCCGGGATAGTCGAGGCCGGCCGAGATCGAATGCGCCTCGATGATCTGCCCGTCGCTGTCCTGCAGCAGGTAGGTGAGGTTGCCGTGCAGCACGCCCGGCCGGCCGCCGGTGAGCGAGGCGGCGTGCTCGCCGGTATGCACGCCCTTGCCGCCGGCCTCGACGCCGATGATGCGGATGTCCTTGTCGTCGAGGAACGGGTGGAACAGGCCCATGGCGTTGCTGCCGCCGCCGATGCACGCCACCAGCGTGTCGGGCAGGCGGCCCTCGGCGGCCATCATCTGCTCGCGCGTCTCCTTGCCGATCACCGACTGGAAGTCGCGCACCATCGACGGATAGGGATGCGGACCGGCCACCGTGCCGATGCAGTAGAACGTGTTCTCGACGGTGGCGACCCAGTCGCGCAGCGCCTCGTTCATCGCGTCCTTGAGCGTCGCAGAGCCCGCCGTCACTGGCCGCACCTCCGCCCCCAGCAACTTCATGCGGAAGACGTTGGGCGCCTGGCGCTCGACATCGACCGCGCCCATGAAGACGACGCAGGGGATGTTGAACAGCGCGCAGGCCGTGGCAGTGGCCACGCCGTGCTGGCCGGCGCCGGTCTCAGCGATTACCCGCGTCGTGCCCATGCGCTTGGCCAGCAGCACCTGGCCCAGCACGTTGTTGATCTTGTGCGAGCCGGTGTGGTTGAGCTCGTCGCGCTTGAAGTAGATCTTGGCGCCGCCCAGCTCGGCCGTCAGCCGCTCGGCGTGATAGAGCGGGCTGGGCCGCCCGGCGTAATGGGTATTGAGCTTCTCCAGCTCGGCCTTGAAGGCCGGGTCGACCTTGGCCGCCTCGTAGGCCTTCTCGAGATCGAGGATCAGCGGCATCAGGGTCTCGGCGACGTAGCGGCCGCCGAAGATGCCGAAATGGCCGCGCTCGTCCGGGCCGGCGCGATAGCTGTTCAACGCGTTCATGGATGTCATCTCCGCCGCGCGGCGCTGTAGCAGGCGC
>CAYNOF010000157.1:0-1910 GCA_964398335.1 uncultured Rhizobiaceae bacterium | reverse complement strand
CTATCTGGGCCAGGGCATCTCGCACTGCGCCGTGTGCGACGGGCCGCTCTATGCCGGCCAGCCGGTGGTGGTGGTCGGCGACCAGGGCTGGGCGGTGCAGGAGGCGCGCGAGCTGGCCGGCATGGTCGGTTCCGTCACCGTGATCGCCGACACGGCACCGTCGCTGCCCAACGTCACCGCCATGCCGGGCCGCATCATCGCGCTCGATGGCGACAACGGCCTGCAGGGCCTGGTGATCGAACGCGGCGGGCAGACCATGCGGCTCGAAACCAGCGCGCTGTTCCCCTATGTCGGGCGCAAGCCGGCCTGCGGCTTCGTCGAGGCCGAGCGCGATGCTGCAGGTGCGCTGGTCGTCGGCGCCGATGGCGCGACCTCGGCGCCGGGCCTGTTCGCGGCGGGCGATGTGCGTGCGGGCGCGCCCGAGACCATCGCCCAGGCCCTGGCCGATGCGGAGAAGGCCGGCGCAGCGGCGGCTGCCTGGGCGGCTGCTCATCGCTGAGCCAAGCGGGGCAGGGCTTCGTCCGGCGCACTTGTCAGGATGCGTCGGAGGGTCGAAAGTCCCGTCACCCCCAACCATCCGGGAGGAAGGTCGGCATGAAAATCGTCAATCCCAGTTTTGGCGTATCGGCAACCGGTGGCGAGAAGATGGCCACCGCGCCGGTCGACTGGCTGCGCGATCCGATCGCGCTGATCACCAACGCCAAACCCAACGCGCGCGAGCTGCTCGACGGCATCCGCACCAAGCTCGGCGCGATCCGCCCGATCGACAACATCGCGTTCTTCGGCAAGGACAGCGCCAGCCAGCCGGCTCCGGCCGCGCTGTATGACGAGGTGGTCGCGAAAGGCTACAAGGCGGCGCTCCTGGCCTTAGCCGATTGAGGCTCCTGTTCATCGTGGAGTTTCCACGACAGCGTCGAACTGGAGAAGAAGGGCGTCACCGCTTACGTGGTCGCGACCGAGACTTTCAAATCGCTCGTTCTTGCGCAGGCCAAGGCGCGCAAGATCACCCCACGGCTCATCGTCGTGAAGCATCCCGTCGGCGGCCTGAATGCCCAGGAACTCGCCGAGCGTATCGAGACCGCCACCGCCGGCCTGACCAAGGTCATGAGCGGCGAGAACAAGTAACTGCTGACCGGAACGCCATGACCGATACGTCACAGACCGACCCAGCCGACGCCGAGCTCATCGACGTCGGCGACCTCGATGTCGCGGCGTTCAACGAGTACGCCATCGAACAGGGCTGGAGCGACGGCATGCCGCTCTATATCCCCACCGAGGAAAAGGTCGCGAAGTTCGTCGCGGTCTGCCGCGGCGACAACCGGCCCTTCCTGCCGGTCTCGCCGCGCTCGGTGGTGCCGACCCTGCAGAGCCTCGCCGCCAACGCGGTGATGGCGGGTTGCAGGCCGGAGTATTTCCCCGTGGTCACCGCGGCGCTGCACGCCGTGCTGAACCCCGACTACAATCTGCACGGCACCTTGGCGACGACGCATTCCTGCGCGCCGATGCTGCTGGTCAGCGGGCCGATGCGCCATACGCTGAAGATCAACTGCGGCAGCAACTGCTTCGGCCAGGGTTGGCAGGCCAACGCCACCATCGGCCGTGCGCTCAGCCTGATCCTGCTGAATGTCGGCGGCGCCAAGCCGGGCGAGATGGATCGTTCGACCCAGGGCTCGCCGGCCAAGTACACGTTCTGCTTCGGCGAGAACGAGGAAGAGAGCCCGTGGGAGCCCTACCACGTGCGCCGCGGCTTCAACCGCAACGACAGCGTGGTGACGGCGATGGCCGGCGAGGCGCCGCACAACATCAACGATCACGGCAGCACTACGGGCGACGGCCTCATCACGACCATGGCGGGCACGATCGGTCAGGTCGGCGCCAACACGATCTATGGCAAGGGGCCGTATTTCGTG
>CAYNOF010000156.1:0-4738 GCA_964398335.1 uncultured Rhizobiaceae bacterium | reverse complement strand
CGGCGGAGTGGCGATCGCGGCCGGGCCGCTGGCGGCCTGCGCGGAGGCGGTCGCGCCGCCACACGCGGCGCCACGCCCGTCGGGCGAGCCGGTGGTCGTGGTCGGCGCCGGGCTGGCGGGGCTGACGGCGGCATACGCGCTGGGCAAAAGCGGCGTGCCGGTGACGGTCTACGAAGGCTCCTCGCGCATCGGTGGGCGCGTGTGGACGCTGGAGCGGTTCAACAAGGCGGGACAGTTCATCGAGCTGGGCGGCGAGTTGGTCGACAGCGACCATGACGCGCTCAAGGGCGTGTGCAAGGAACTCGGCGTCGCGCTGCAGACCTTCCCCAGGCCGGGCTCGTGGCTGAGCGAAGGCCTCTACCTCCACCAGGGCCGGCTCTACTCCGGCGCCGAGTTCAAGCGCGGGCTGGCGCCGCTGATGGCCGCGGTGCGGCGCACGCACCTGGAGATCGGCGGGCCGACGCGCCGCCTCGACATCTCCTGGTCGCAGCCGCGCGGCTCGGCGCGCTTCGACCGGATGACGCTCACCGAATACCTCGACGGCATCCGCGATCTCGAGCCGTGGGTGCGCGACATGGTGCGCGCCGGCTATGTCGGCGAGATGGGCGACGAGACCGACCGGCAATCGGCGCTCAACCTCATCCTGCTGGTCAATCCCGACAAGACCAACCTCTACGGCGACAGCGACGAGGGCGCACGCATCGCCGGTGGCGGCTCGACGCTCACCCGCGCGCTGCACCAGGCGATCGTCAAGCGCGCCGGCAGCGCCGAGGCGGTGCGCACCGGCCATGTGCTGACGGCGATCCGCGAGCGCGGCCAGGGCTTCGAGCTGGTGTTCGACCAGAACGGCCGCACCGTCACCGTGCCGGCCTCACGCGTGGTGCTGACCCTGCCGTTCACGACGTTGCGCCAGGTCGAGGGCATCAAGGCGCTGCCGCTGCACCCGGTGAAGCAGCGCGCCATCGCCGAGTACCATCTCGGCACCAACACCAAGTCGATGCTCGATTTCGACGCCCGCATCTGGCGCACGCCGGGCGAGAAGCTGCCGGCCTTCACCGGCGGCCTCTCGACCGACACCGTGCACCAGAGCTTCTGGGAGACCAGCCGCGGCCAGGACGGACCCAACGGCATCCTCACCAACTACCTCGGCGGCGATGCCGGCCGCGTCTTCGACGGCAAGGGCCGCGCCGCCGTCGACTACCTCGGCACCCTGGACCCACGCATCAAGGCGGCGTTCACCGGCACGCAGCGCTTCATGAACTGGAGCAAGCACCGCTTCACGCTGGGCTCCTACTCCTGCCAGATGCCCGGCCACTACGGTTTCTTCGGCATGGAGGGCCAACCCGAGCTGGGTGGCCGCCTGCTGTTCGCCGGCGAGCACGCCAGCATGGACTACTCGGGGTTCATGAACGGCGCGGTCGAAAGCGGCCTGCGCGCCGCCGACACGATCACCGGGCGCAGGACGGCGCAGGCGGCGTGAGGCAACACTACGACGCCGTCCTCTTCGACCTGCTCACCGCGCTGCTCGATTCGTGGACTCTCTGGAACACGGTCGCCGGCAGCGAGACCGCCGGCCGCTCCTGGCGCGCGGCGTATCTCAAGCTCACCTACGGCACCGGCGCCTATCGCCCCTACGAAGCGCTCGTCCGCGAGGCCGCCGAAATCGCCGGCTTCTCCCCAACGCTCGCCGATGACCTCGAACGCCGCTGGGACGAGCTCACCGCCTGGCACGACGCAACAGCGACGCTCAAGCAGCTCGAAGGCCACGTGAAGCTGGGCGTCGTCACCAACTGCTCCGACCGCCTCGGCCGCCGCGCCGCCGAGCGAGTCGGTGTGCGCTTCGACGTCATCGTGACCTCCGAACGCGCCGGCTTCTACAAGCCCGATCCGCGGCCCTACCGCATGGCGCTCGACGAGTTGGGCATCGTGCCCGCGCGCACGCTATTCGTCGCCGGCTCGGCCTACGATTTGTTCGGCACTTCGGCCGTCGGCCTCGACACCTACTGGCACAACCGCATCGGCCTCACCCCGCCCGACGGTGCACCGCCTACGCGATGGCACGAACGGACGCTGGCCACCCTGCCTGCACTCGTCGTCAAACCGTGAGCGAGACATGGTCAGGCCGACAACCGTTATCGGCATCGGAATCCTCGTGTTTCCATTCGCGTACATGGGTATTGGTTTTGCGACGCAGTTCTGCAGACAAGCCGCTTTTGACAAGACGGAAATCGGCGACAGTTATGAGGACGTCGTCCGCCGATTTGGTACGCCAAGCGCGGTGGACGGACCGGACAAGGCTTTTGGGAGATACGCCGACAGACCGTGCCCGCCCCCCTGCGTGAAGCGGATATGGTTTGAGAACCGCCTGTTCCTCGATATCGAAGCCTGGTCGGTTTCGTTCGATCGCGATGGCAGGGTCGTCCAGGCAACCCACTGGGTGTCTCCGTAGAGCAAAGCTGCGTCCGGTTGCCGGTCGGCGGGCGTACCGCCTATGGTGATCGTCAACCGCGTCGGCCTCGCCCCGCCGGACGGTGCGCCACCTGCGCGGTGGCACGAACGGCCGGTGGCCGCTCTACCCGCACTCGTCCACACAGCAACCCAGAGGGCTTAGAACGGTGCAGAATTTTGTTCGGAAGCTGAAAGGCAGGGATGGCCAAGAGATCGAAGTCTCCATCGGCGCTCCTGTCCAGGAGGATGGCGCCAATGGTGATTGGCGATGCACCTGTCGCATTCTGGGATTGGGTGCTTCCGGGGCCAAAATCGTGATGGGTGCCGACGGCATACAGGCATTTATTCTAGCGCTGAAATATGTTGCGACGAGCCTCTATCTCTCTGAGGAATTCGAGAGAGGGGAGATCACTTGGGAAGGTGGCATGACCATCTCTGATCTCGGCTTTCCTGTATTCGACGCGATACGGGAGGAGGTGGAAAAGAGGAAGGCTCTGGTCGAGGCGCGTGTCCTGAACGCAAGGTAGAGGAAACAGCTCACGCCTTTTCCTCGATACCGAAGCCTGGTCAGTTTCGTTCGATCTCAATGGCAAGGTCGTCGGCAAATACCATTGGGTGTCTCCTTAGAACTGCGTCCGGTTGCCGGTCGGCGGGCGTACCGCCTATGGTGATCGTCAATCGATGACATCCGCTTCCGGGGAAATGCCATGACCTACACCGCGCCGCTCGCCGACATGCGCTTTGCGCTGCGCGAGGTCGCCGGGCTGTCCGAGATCGCCGCCCTGCCCGGCTACGAGAACGCCACCGACGACATGGTCGATGCCGTGCTCGAGGAGGCCGCCAAGCTCGCCGGCGGTGCGCTGGCGCCGCTCAACAAGCAGGGCGACGTGCAGGGTGCGCGGCTGGAGAACGGCGTGGTGCGTACGCCCGACGGCTTCCCCGATCTCTACAAGCAGATGGTCGAGGGCGGCTGGAACTCGCTGCCCTTCGATCCGGCGTTCGGCGGCCAGGGCATGCCGTGGCTGCTGGCGACCGCGGTGCAGGAGATGTGGCAGTCCGCCAACATGGGCTTCGCGCTGGTGCTGCTCTTGAACCAGGGCGCCATCGACGCCATCGAGCATCACGGCTCTGATACGCAGAAGCAGACCTATCTGCCCAAGATGGTGAGCGGTGCGTGGACCGGCACCATGAACCTCACCGAGCCGCAGGCCGGCTCCGATCTCGGCACGTTGCGCTGCAAGGCGATCAAGAGCGGCGATCACTATTTGATCAGCGGGCAGAAGATCTTCATCTCCTACGGCGATCACGACATGGCCGAGAACATCGTCCATCTCGTGCTGGCGCGCACGCCCGACGCGCCGGCGGGCGTGCGCGGCATCTCGCTGTTCCTCGTGCCCCAGGTGATCGTCAATGCCGACGGCAGTCTCGGCCGGCACAACGACGTGCGCGTCGCCAGCATCGAGCACAAGCTCGGCCAGCACGCCAGCCCGACCTGCGTCATGGCCTTCGGCGACAAGGGCGGCGCTGTCGGCTACCTCGTCGGCGAGGAAGGCCGCGGGCTCAGCTACATGTTCACCATGATGAACAACGCGCGGCTGAACGTCGGCGTGCAGGGCCTGTCGATCGCCGAGCGTGCCTACCAGCAGGCGCTCGCCTTCGCGCGCACCCGCGTGCAGAGCAAGGACGACACCAAGGTGTCCAACGACGGCGTGCCGATCATCCGCCACGCCGACGTGCGCCGCATGCTGATGACCATGAAGGCGACGATCGAGGCGATGCGCGCGCTGGGCTATTACGGCGCCGCCGCCACCGACCTGGCGCTGCGCCATCCCGACGCCGAGCAGCGCAAGCGCGCGCAGTTCCGCCTCGACCTCTTGATCCCGATCATCAAGGCTTGGTTCACCGACGCCGGCAACGAGGTCGCCTCGCTGGGCGTGCAGGTCCATGGCGGCATGGGCTTCATCGAGGAGACCGGTGCGGCGCAGCACCAGCGCGACGCGCGCATCCTGCCGATCTACGAAGGCACCAACGGCATCCAGGCGCGCGACCTCGTCGCCCGCAAGATCGCTCGCGACGGCGGCGAGACCCTGCGCGCGCTGGTCGCCGACATGCGCGCGCTGGCCGAGGCGCTCGCCAAGGCACCCGGCGACGACCTGCAGGCGATCCGCGAGGGCCTGCTCTCCGCTGCGTCGGCGCTCGACGACGCCACGAGCTGGGTCGCCGGCAACGTCGCCACGGAGATCGGCGCCACGCTCGCCGGCTCGGCCCACTACCTGCGCCTGTGCGGCCT
>CAYNOF010000155.1:0-7311 GCA_964398335.1 uncultured Rhizobiaceae bacterium | reverse complement strand
TCAGTGCGCCGCCGGTGAGGCCGTGCACCAGGTACCGGCGCACGACGAAGGAGAACACCAGCACCGGCAGCATGATCATCGTGCCGCCGGCGGCGATGCGGCCCCATTCCCAGCCTTCGTAGTTCATGAAGTTCACGACGGCCACGGGCGCGGTCATCGCCTCGGTGCGCGTCAGGATCAGGGCGAGGAAGAAGTCGTTCCAGGCATAGAGGAAGCAGAGGATCGCGGTGGCCGCGAGGCCGGGACCGGAGAGCGGCAGGATGATGCGATGGAAGCCCTGCCACATCGTGGCGCCGTCGATCCACGCGGCTTCCTCGAGCGAGCGCGGCAGCTGGTCGTAGAACGGCCGCATCATCCAGATCACCAGCGACAGGTTGAAGGTGAGGTAGATCACCACCAGGCCGGTGAGGGTATCGAGCAGCTCGAGATGCCGGTAGACCAGGAAGTAGGGGATGGTGAAGGCGATCGGCGGCGCCATGCGGCTGGCCAGGATCCACAGGGTGATCGCGTTGCCGCCGGGCGCCGTCCAGCGCGACAGCGCATAGGCCGCCGGCGTGCCGATCAGCAGCGACAGGAAGGTCGTGGCGACGCCGACGATCAGGCTGTTGGCGAAGGAGAAGCGGAACTCCGACGTCCACAGATGGGCGTAGTTGTCCAGCGTGGCCTCGAAGAAGAGCCGCGGCGGGAAGCGGAAGATCTCGGCGTTGGTCTTGAACGACATCAGCAGCAGCCACAGGAACGGCGCCAGCGCCAGCAGGGCGAGGATCAGGGCCAGCGCCTGCATCACCAGGCGGTTGCCGCGCGCCCTAGTCGACACGGTGGCCCCACCCGACGACGCGCACGATCAGCCAGCTCAGCGCCACCGTGGCGGCGAGCAGCACGACGGTGATGGCGCTGGAGAATCCGAGATAGGAGAAATTGAACGCCTGCAGATACGAATAGTAGTTGGTGACCTCGGTGACGTTGCCCGGCCCGCCGTCGGTGAGGATGAAGATCAGCGGGAAGGCCTTGATCGAATCGATCAGGCGGAACAGGCCGGCGACCAGCAGCACGCCCTGCAGGAAGGGCAGCGTGATGTAGAACGTCATCTGCACGGGCGAGGCGCCGTCGACCCGGGCGGCATCGATGATCTCCTGCGGCATCATCTGCAGCGCCGCCAGCACCATCAGCATGGTGAAGGGAAACCATTCCCAGGTGTCGGCGATGATGATCGCCGTCAGCGCCCAGTTCGGATCGGTGATCAGCGCCGGCACGTTCAGCCCCAGCGCGCGGAAGATGCCGTGCACCGGGCTGATGTCGGGGGTGTAGAGCACCTTCCAGATGATCGCCACGACGATCGGCGGCAGCACCATGGGGATCAGGAACACCGTGCGCAGCGCTTCGATCAGGCCGGAGCGCAGGTTGAGCAGCAGCGCCAGCAGGAGCCCGATCAGCACCTGGAACAGCACGGTCCAGAACGACAGCTTCACCTGGACCCACAGCGAATGATGCAGGCGGCTGTCGGCGAGCAGCTGACGGTAGCTCTCCAGCGGCTGCGAGAAATCCCACTGCGTCTCGGGCCGCGTCAGGTTGAGCTGGGTGAAGCTGGTGACCAAGAGATAGAGCGAGGGCAGCAGCGTGATCAGCGCCAGCACCGCCAGCGAGGGCGCTACGCAATAGACGAAGAAGCGATGCTGGCGGTGCACGAATCTACGCGGCGGATCAGGTGTCGATCTTGATACCCGCTTTCTGCAGGTCCTGGATGGCCTCCGCCTGCGCCTGCTTCATGGCGTCGGCGGCGCCCTGCTGCTTGGTGGCGATGCGCTCGATGGCCTTGTTGATCTTGTCGCCGACCTGCGGGAACACCGGCACGGTGCGGTACTTCATGTAGCCGGTCTTGCCGCCCAGCTGCAGCACTTCGAGGTACAGCGCGGCGACGTCCTGGCCGTTGAGCGTCAGCACCTGCTTGAACTCGGGACTCTGCACGATCGAAAGCCGGCAGACGCCGGGAAAGCCGTGTTCCTTGACGATGCGCGCGACGGTCTCCTTCGACAGCGCCCACTTGATGAACTCCCACGCCGCCTCCTTCTTCTTCGAGCCGGCGGGAATGCCCAGCGCGTGGCTGTTGGAGCCGGGGAAATTGCCCGCCGGTCCCGCCGGCATCAGCCCGTAGCGCACGGTCTTCTTCACCGTGCTCTCCTCGTGCTTGAACAGCGGCACCAGCCAGGCGGTGTCCTGCGTGCGGATATTGGCGCGGCCCGACATCTGCGACCGCATCGACTGGTCGTCGGAGTAGGACAGCACGCCGTCCGGCCCGTACTTCGCCAGCAGGTTGGCGTACCACTCCGCCGACTGCGCCGCCTGCGGCGTGGTGAGCGTCGGCGTCAGGTTCTCCGGCGGCGCCTTGAACACCCCGCCGCCCATGCCCATCAGGTAGGGGATCCAGTTCCAGTGGTGCAGCTTGTCGGCGGTGAAGGCGGCGACGCCCTCCTTGCCGTGGACGGCATCGCAGACCTTGATCAGGTCGTCGAAGGTCTTGGGCATGCCGAGGCCCGCCTTCTCGATCAGGTCGTAGCGCGCGGCACCCAGGATCATCGCGCCGGCCAGCCAGGAATAGCCGAAGGTCTCGCCCTTGGCGTTCTGCATCGCCGATTGCGGGCCGCCGATGAAATCCTCCGGCGCCCACTCGGCCGGCGTCATCTTCGGATCCCTGGTGAAGCTGTCGAGGTTGGTCAGCCAGCCGGCGCCGATCCAGCGTCCCGAATAGATGAAGGTGACGTTGCACACGTCGATCGCCGAGCCGCGCGTCGACAGTTCCAGGTCGGTGCGCTGGTTGTAGACCGGGAAGGCCTGCATGGTGAAGTTCACCTTGATGCCGGTCCTGGCCTCGAACTCCGGGAAGTAGTTGCGCAGGTATTCGAAATAGGTGGTCTGGAAGCACGAGCCGTTGATCGTGGTGCCGGCGTATGGCTTGCCGGCCTGCGCCAGCACGGCGGGCGCCGACAGGCCGACGGCGAGTGCGCCGGTGCCGCGCAGGATCGATCGACGATAGATGCTGGCCATGCTGATCTCCTCCCCAGGAGTTTCAGCGATCATTTCGCCGCCCGGGCGGCTTGGCAAGCCGGCTCAGCGCGCCGGCTCGCCCAGCGACAGCATCAGGCGGTTGGCCCAGTTGAAGAACGACGCGGCCTGGATGACGTCGGCGATCGACAGGTCGTCGAGGCCGACCGCGCGCAGGCGCTCGATATGCGTCGAGTCGAACGTCATGGGAATCGACGTCAGCGCCACCGAGGCGGCGACGATGGCGTTCCAGCGTTCGTCGAGCCTGGCGTCGACGCCCTCGGCCAGCAGGCGGTCGACGTCCTCGACGCGCTTGGAATAGGTCGCGGCGAAGCGCGCGTGCACCGAGGCGCAGTAGATGCAGCCGTTGAGCCTGGAGGTCGCGGCGGCGGCCAGCTCGCGCTCGGCGCGCGGCAGGCCGGCATCGGTGTTGTAGAAGATGTCCTTGTCGGTGCGGGTGCGTGCGCCCAGCACGTCGGGATCGCGCGCCAGCAGCCGGAAATAGGCCGACTTCGCGCGCGCGGCGTCGACCAGGCCCTCCATGTGGCGCGGCGTCAGCTCGGCTTCGCTCAGCGGCTCGAGCCAGGGCAGCCAGTCGAGCATGTCGCGGGTGAAGGTGACGGGCTCGGTGTGGCCGGTCGGCGTCAAGGTCTTGTCGGTCATGGCGGCCTCCGGGCTCAGGCGGGGTGGCTGGCGAGCGTGCGCAGGCCGGCGACGATGCGGATCTGGAACGACAGGAACGAGACCAGCTGCGAGATCACCACGACATCGGTGGTGCTCCAGCCGGCATCGAGCATGGCCTGCAGCGAGGGCGGCGCCGCGTCGCGCGGATGCAGCACCAGCATGTGCACGTGCTCCAGCGCCGCCGCCAGCTTCGCGCCCAGCGCCGCGCGCGCCTCCTCGGCGATGCGATGCACCGGCCCGGCCTGGTCCTCGGCGCTGAGCGGACCCCTGGGATAGCGGCCATAGGGGCCGACCGCCCTGGCCTTGTCGACCTGCTGGGCGATCGCGGCGCTCAGCGCCTCGGACGCACCCGATGATCGCAGTCCCTCGGCGTAGAAGGCAGTTGTCTGCGGCTCGCCGTGCAGGCCGGCGACGAAGGCGGCAACGGCGAAACGCTCCGGCAAGCTGACGCCGCCGGGCTCGTCCGGCACGAGCAGGCCGATATAGCTCGCCTGCGCATGCTTGCGCGCCTCGGGCCGCCGCGCGCGGATCGCGTCGAGCGCGGTGCCGGGCATGATGCCCACCAAGGTGTCGATGACATCGTGCTGCGTGTCCGGCATCGCTCTCGTCCCCTGTCTGCCAGGAGCGAGCAGATAGTCTGCCAATCGAATGGTCAAGGACTGCCCTGAATCGTCGGACGACGTCTTGCGCGCGGTCCTGACGAGGTCCGAAGGGGGATATGAAGTATCAATCCATATAATATTGAAAACACGCGATTCGATGCGCCTGCTTAATCCAAAACATCAAGTCGAATCGCGACAAGTTGTGGCGCCGGTGCTTCTTCTTTGGAAAATAGACATGCAGGATGCTATATAGAGCGTCGCTAGAGGCGCGATTTTTATTGGTCGATTGGGTCTCAAAGACAAAGTCCAGACAATATTGAAATGGTTTGATTGTCGCGCCCGCTTGGTTTGGGGAAGCGGTTGGATCCGGGGGAGATCATGATGAGCAGGGGTAAGGCCTGCGGGCGCTCCGCGCGGAGTGCTTCGCGGCGGGAACGCGTGTCCACGCCGGCGTGGACTCCCCGCAACACCATGGGTAGCCAGGTTTCGCTGATCGCGCTGGCCGTCGGGCTGGGCCTGGCGTCGGTGCAGGTGCATGCGCAGACGATGCCGACCGGCGGCACCGTCGTGTCGGGTTCGGCGACGATCACCCAGCAGAGCGGCAGCCAGGTCACGATCAGGCAGACGACCGATCGCGGCGTCATCAACTGGCAATCGTTCTCGATCGGCAACGGCGGCTCGGTCACCTTCCAGCAGAACTCGGCGTCCTCGGCGACGCTCAACCGCGTCACCGGCGGCACCAGCTCGGTCATCGCCGGCCAGCTCTCGGCCAACGGCCAGGTCTTCCTCGTCAATCCCAACGGCATCCAGATCACGCCCACCGGCACGGTGCGCACCGGCGGCTTCGTCGCCTCGACGCTGGACATCCGCAACGACGACTTCATGTCCGGCCGGCTCAACTTCAACGGCACCGGCTCGTCGGCGATGGTGACCAACTCGGGCACCATCGAGGTCGCGCGCGGCGGCACCGTCGCGCTGATCGGCGGCCGCGTGCTCAACGACGGCACGATCATCGCCGATGGCGGCCGCGTCGGCCTGGCGTCGGGCGAGCGCGTCGTCGTCGACATGCAGGGCGACGGCTTCCTGCAGGTCTCGATTCCCACCGCCGATGCCGATCGCGCGACGGCGCTGATCACCCATGCCGGGCGCATCCAGGCCAATGGCGGCCGCGTCGAGCTGCGCGCCGCCACCACCGCCGACGTGGCGCGCAACGCCATCAACGTGCCCGGCACGATCGAGGCGCGCACGGTGGCGCGCACGTCGGGCGGCGTGGTGTTCGGCGACGCGCCGACGCCCCCTGACGCGGTGATCGAGCGCGGCCGCGTCACCATCGACGGCGGCGCCGGCGGCGCCGTGCAGGTCACCGGCGCGGTCACCGCCAGCGGCGGCACCGCGCGGCAGGGCGGCACGGTCTCGATCGCCGGCACCTCGGTCGGCCTGGCCGGCGCCATCGACGTCTCCGGCGCCACCGGCGGTGCGGTGAGCGTCGCCGCCGCGGGCGCGCTCAGCCTCACCGGCACGGTCGGCGCGCAGGGCCTCGCCGGCGCCGGCGGCACGGTGCAGTACGCCGCCGCCTCGCTGGTCGCATCCGCCGCCAGCGTCACCGACGTCAGCTCCACGACCTTCGGCGGCAGCATCAGCGCCGATGGCGGCGTTTCCCTCAACGTCTCCGGCACCTGGCTGGCCAATGGCGGCACCAACGGCGGCCGCATCGACCTGACGGGCGACGATGTACGCGTGTCCTCGGCGCTGATCTCGGCGACGGGCGGCGACACCGGCGGCCTGGTCCGCATCGGCGGCGCCTTCCAGGGCGGCGCCCAGCGGGACAACTCGCCCGAGCTCGAGGCGACGTTCGTGACGCGCTGGGCCGATGCGCCGGATCTGCGCGGCTCCACCGAAACGCGGGTCTACGATACGACGACGATCGACGTCTCCGGCGGCGCCACCGGCGGCACGGCCGTCGTATGGGCCAACGGCAACACGTGGATGGCCGGCACGGTGAATGCCGGCGGCGCTTTGTCGGCCGGCTCGGTCGAGATCTCCGGCAAGGAGAACCTCGCCTATATCGACCTGGAGAAGATCACCCTCGGTGCGGGCGGCCAGCTGCTGCTGGATCCGAAGAACATCACTATCGTGAGCGGCAGCGGCGGGTCTTCTGCCACATCCAAGGACAACCAGTTCACCGACAGTCCGAGCGGCGGCGTGACGCTCACGACCGGGGCCATTGCTGCCATCCTCAACGGCGGAGGGGGTGTCACGCTACAGGCGAACACTGACATCACCGTCAATGCGGGTTTTACGGTTAACAACGGTGGTGGCGACGGCGGCGCTCTGACTCTGCAAGCCGGACGCAGCGTGCTGTTTGCATCCGGTGTCTCGATCACGACCGACAACGGCAACCTTTCGATCACTGCGAACGACTCTGGCGCGAACAATGGTAACCGCGACAGCGGCGCCGCGATGATCGACATGCGTGGTACGACGATCAACGCCGGTACCGGCAACGTCACGATCACGATGGGCACGGAGAGCACGGGCGGCGATATCCGGTTGGGTACCATTACCTCCACCAGCGACTCCAACACGAACAGCATCACTGTCGTGTACTCGTCGTCATCTTCCGGCAGCATCGAGCTCAACGGCAACCTCACCGCCGGCGACGATATCGTCCTGCCGAACCGCAATCTGATTATCGGCGCCAACAGCGTCCTGACCAGCGGCAATGGTGGCGGTCCCGATTCTGTCACCTGGGCCGGCGAAGCGACCGGCAAGACCATCACTGGCGTAGCCGGTGGCGAGACCATCAGGTTCGTCGAGGGCACCACCGTGACCCGCATCGGTGTCATGGACACCTCGGATGCCGCGAGGCTGGCGATCGGCCCATCATCGGCATCGCGCGTCTATGGTGACGCCAACCCCAATGTCGGCGTGCCGGACCTGATCTCGGGCTCCCTGAGGGGCAGTGATACGTTGACCTCGCTGCTCG
>CAYNOF010000154.1:0-3717 GCA_964398335.1 uncultured Rhizobiaceae bacterium | reverse complement strand
CGAGGAGGAGCTGCGCGCGGCCCGCGCGGCATTGGAGGCGGTCCAACGCAAGCCGTCGGGCCTCGCAGCCCCCCATCCGCCGATGACCCCGATAGAGCGTGAGCCGGATCCGGTCGAGGCCGCAGCGCCGTGCGAGTCGGCCCCGCCCGAGCAAGCGACATCGCAGTCCGGGCCCGTGGTGGAGCCCGGCATGACGGTGACCGCGCCGGAGGCGTCCTTGCAGCAGGGCACGTGGATCAAGCGCAGGCCCGCCGAGCACATCCAGATCGGCCCGACCTCGGCCGAGGCCTTGAAGGCGATGAAGCCCGGCGGATTTCCCGGACGATGATCCCGGGAAAACTACAGACGCGTGCTGAGCCAGATGGCGAGGCGGGAGCCGGCGCGGATGGCGGCGGTCAGCGGCTCGTAGGCCGGGGCCTGCTCGGCGCCGGCGGCCAGCGCCTCGTCGCGATGGGCGAGCTCTTCCTGGCGGAAGGTCTCGACGGTGGCGCGCAAGGACGCTTCGTCGTCGCCCAGCTGGTCGCGCTGCTGGGCGTAGTGCTGGTCGATGGTTTCCTCGACGGCCACGGTGCAGGCCATCGCCGCCTGCTCGCCGAGCAGCGCGGTGGCGGCGCCCAGGGCGAAGCCGGCGACCGACCACAGCGGCTGCAGCGCGGTGGGCCGCACGCGGCGCTCGACGAGCAGCCGGTCGAAGACCTGGTTGTGCTGGCGCTCCTGGCGCAGCATCGCCTCGATCCTGCGCGCCGCCTCGCCGTTGCCGCGGCCGGTGGCGCGCAGCGCGGCGAGCTGGCCCTCGTAGATGCGCACGGCGCCGTATTCGCCGGCCTGGTCGACGCGGATCGCACGCTCGACGATGTCGCGCGCGGTGGGATCGCCGGGCAGCGCGCCCTCGCCCGTCTGCTTCATCGCTTCCCCGCTCCCGACCAGGTCAGCGACAGCGCGCCGACGCCCAGCAGCAGCGAGATCAGGCCGTTCCAGCCGGCCATCGACAGGCCCCACATCGACCATGGGATTTCATCGCAGCGCACGATCGGCGTGTTCATGATGCGCCGTTTCAGCTCGTCGATGGTGCCGCCGAGGCCGCCGCCCGTCGTGCAGCTCTGCGGCCCGGGCCACCATTTCCATTCGACGCCCGCGTGGAAGAGCGCGATGCCCGCGGTCACCAGCAGGGCCAGGCCGGCGAGCGTCAGCACCGCGCGGCGTGCCGCCGGCGGCATCGGCCACAGCGCCAGCCAGGCGATGCCCAGCGCCGCGACATGACCGTAGCGCTGCCAGTAGCACATCGCACAGGGCGCCAGCCCGCCGATGTACTGGAAGGCCAGCGCACCCAGCAGCAGCCCGCCGCTGCCCAGCAGGATCAGCAGCGCCGGTCGGATGGGCGCGAGGGTCAGGGCGGGCATCGGCAGGGCGGGGTTGAGCGTCATCGGGGGCGGATGTCAGACCACGATTGTGGCAAAGGTCAGAACAGGTAGCGGAAGGCGACGAAGCCGCCGACCAGCGCGACCAGGAACAGCCAGGTGATCAGGGTCAGGCGCTTCTCGATGAAGGTGCGGATCGGCTCGCCGAACCTCCACAGCAGCGCCGCCACCGCGAAGAAGCGCACGCCGCGGGTGACGATCGAGGCCCAGAGGAAGGTGATGAGATCGAAATGGGCAGCACCGCTGGCGATCGTCACCAGCTTGTAAGGAATCGGCGTCAGGCCCTTGATGAGGATGATCCACACGCCGTAGCGCTCGAAGCCGGCGCGGAAATTCTCCAGCGCGCCCTGCAGGCTGTAGAGCCTCACCACCCAGGCGCCGATGGTCTCGAACAGGTAGTAGCCGATGGTATAGCCCAGCAGCCCGCCGAGCACCGAGCACACGGTGCAGACGGTGGCGATGGTAAAGGCCCTGTCACGCCGTGCCAGCACCATGGGCACCAGCATGACGTCGGGCGGGATGGGAAAGAACGAGCTCTCGGCGAACGACACCGCCCCCATCGCCGGGATGGCGTGGCGATGGCCGGCCAGACGGATGACCCAGTCGTACAGCCGGCGGATCATGGAGGCTCCGGAGGGGGCGACTCTTGTTGGTCCACCTCTAGCAACCCGGGTTGTACGGCACAACGGCCTGTGACCATGCGCCCCGCCGCCCGAGTGGTCCGGATTTCGCATCCCTCTGGCAGCAAATTGACGGTAAACTGCGGATCACAAACAGGGACAAAACCGGGCGCAGGCGCGCGACAGACGCGACGGCACCGGATGACGCTGGAGAGACACAGGTTCATGCGACACAAGGTGGCGATCGCCGCCTGCGCCTTGCTGGTGGCAGCCGGCGGCGGGGCATGGTGGTGGTACAATATGGGGCCGGGCGCCAAGGCGCCCGATCTCACCACCGCTGCCGGCCCGGCCAAGCCGGGCGCCGCGCCCAAGCCGGGCGGGCCGGCGCAGGCCGTGGGCGTCGAGGCGGCGAAGGTCAGCGTCGGCACCGCGCGCCAGACCGTGCTGGCGGTGGGCACGTTCCGCTCCAACGAATCGGTGATGGTCAGGCCCGAGCTGGCCAGCCGGGTGATCGGCTTCAACTTCGACGAGGGCCAGAAGGTCGCCAAGGGCCAGGTGCTGGTGCGCCTCGACGCCGCGCTCGACGAGGCGCAGCTCGCCCAGGCGGAAGCCGCGCTGGCGCTGTCAAAGGCCAATTACGAGCGCGCGATCTCGCTGGTGCAGCGCCAGGCCGGCACCGAGAAGGCGGTCGACGAGGCGCGCGCCGCGTTGCGCCGCGACGAGGCCGCGGTGCAGCTGGCCAAGGCGCGGGTCGAGAAATACACCCTGGTGGCGCCGTTCGACGGCGTGGTCGGCCTGCGCCGCGTATCGGTCGGCAGCTATCTCGTCGCCGGCGCCGACGTGGTGAACCTCGAGCAGATCGATCCGCTGAAGGTCGATTTCCGCATTCCCGAGTCCTTCCTGCCGGCAGTGCGCGTCGGCCAGCCGATCGCGGTGACCGTCGATGCCTTCGCCGGCCGCGAGTTCGCCGGCAAGGTCTATGCGATCGATCCGCTGGTCGATGAAGCCGGCCGCTCGATCGTGATCCGCGCCATCGTCGGCAATCCGCAGGATGTGCTGCGCCCCGGCGTCTTCGGGCGCGTCGCCGTGACGTTGGCCACGCGCGAGAACACGCTGTTCGTGCCCGAGCAGGCGATCGTGCCGGTGGGCGACCGGGTGCAGGTCTATCGCATCGTCGACGGCAAGTCGGTGCCGACCTTCGTGCGCGCCGGCCAGCGCGAGAAGGGCCAGGTCGAGATCCTCGAAGGGCTGAAGCCCGACGACGTGGTGATCACCGCCGGCCACCTGAAGCTGCCGCGCCCCGGCATCCCGGTCACGATCATGCCGCCGGGCGGGCTGCGTCCGCAGACGGCGCCGGGCGGCGCAGCCAAGCCGGCAAGCGGCGCCGTCGTCCCGCCCGCCGACGGTGCGCCGTCGACCGCCAACCGCCCGAATCCGGCCGGGCGCGGCGGCTGAGCGCGGCGCTCCATGACCCTCTCCGACGTCTCGATCCGCCGGCCCGTCTTCGCCACGGTGCTCAGCCTGACGCTCGTGCTGCTGGGCCTGGTGAGCTACCAGCGGCTCTCCATCCGCGAATATCCCAACATCGACGAGCCGACGCTCACGGTCGACGTCACCTATCGCGGCGCCTCGGCCGAGATCGTCGAGAGCCAGATCACCCAGCCGCTCGAGGAATCGCT
>CAYNOF010000153.1:0-1486 GCA_964398335.1 uncultured Rhizobiaceae bacterium | reverse complement strand
CGACGAGGCCGTGCGCCACGCCGACGCCGTGTTCATCGCCGTCGGCACGCCCTCGCGCCGCGGCGACGGCCGCGCCGACCTGGGCTACGTCTACGCCGCCGCGGCGGAAGTCGCCGAGGCGATGACCGACTACACGGTGGTGGTCACCAAGTCGACGGTGCCGGTGTGTACCGGCCGCGAGGTGGCGCGCGTGATCCGCCAGCGCCGCCCCGACGCGGATTTCGATGTCGTGTCCAATCCCGAGTTCCTGCGCGAGGGCGCGGCGATCGAGGATTTCATGAAGCCCGACCGCGTCGTGATCGGCGTCGAGAGCGAGCGCGCCAGGGAGGTGATGCGCGCGATCTACCGGCCGCTCTATCTGATCGAGACGCCGATGGTCTTCACCAACCTCGAGACCTCGGAGCTGATCAAGTACGCCGGCAACACCTTCCTGGCGACCAAGATCACCTTCATCAACGAGATGGCCGACCTGTGCGAGAAGGTCGGCGCCGACGTGCACGACGTGGCGCGCGGCATCGGGCTGGACGGCCGCATCGGCCGCAAGTTCCTGCACCCCGGTCCGGGCTATGGCGGCTCGTGCTTCCCCAAGGACACGCTGGCTCTTGCATACACCGCGCGCGAGGCGGGCTCGCCGGCGACCATCGTCGAGCAGGTGATCAAGGTCAACGACACGCGCAAGAAGAACATGGCGAAGAAGGTGATCGAGGCCTGCGGCGGCTCGGTCGCCGGCAAGACCATCGGCGTGCTCGGCCTGTCGTTCAAGCCCAACACCGACGACATGCGCGATGCGCCCTCGCTCGACATCGTGCCGGCGCTGCAGAAGGCCGGCGCGCGCATCCAGGCCTACGACCCGGAAGCGATGAAGGAGGCCGCGAAGGTGTTCTCCGACATCGACTTCAAGCGTACCGCGCAGGAAGCGGCGACGGATGCCGACTGTCTGGTGATCCTCACAGAATGGACACAGTTCCGCTCCTTGAGCGGCAAGCGCCTGAAGCCTTTGATGCGCCAGCCGGTCGTCGTCGACCTGCGTAACATCTTCAATCCCGAGGAGATGCGCGCCAATGGCTTCATCTACGAATGCGTCGGCCGCCCGCAGCCGCGCAAGCCAGTCGAAACCGCCAAGGCAGCAGAGTGACATGAGCGTGCACGTCTTCGATCCGACGATCCTGCGCGAATACGACATCCGCGGCATCGTCGGCCAAACGTTCAAGCCGGCCGACGCGCAGGCGATCGGCCGCAGCTTCGGCACGATGGTGCGCCGCGCCGGCGGCAAGACGGTGGCGCTGGGCTATGACGGCCGGCTGAGCTCGCCGTCGCTGCAGGAGGCCTGCGTCGCGGGCCTGCGCGAAGCGGGCATCGACGTGCTGCGCATCGGCATGTGCGCCACGCCGATGCTGTACTTCGCGGTCTACGAGCTCGATGCCGATGGCGGCATCATGATCACCGGCTCGCACAACCCGCCCGACTACAACGGCTTCAAGATGAT
>CAYNOF010000152.1:0-1207 GCA_964398335.1 uncultured Rhizobiaceae bacterium | reverse complement strand
ACCAACGGGACGAAGGCCGCCAGCGCCGCTGCCGAGACATGCGCAACGTCGAAGGCGCGCACGGCCAGCTAGATGTGGAGCCTCAACAGGTTGTCCTCGGAAAGGGCGAGTTTGCTGATGGGCGGGCAGTGGTCGAGACTGCCATGAGGTCTGTGCCAGTTGTAGTGGTGGAGGAAGAAAGGCAGCTCGGCAGCGCGCTGTCGTGAGGAGGTGTAGGCCCTGGCATAGGCCCATTCGCGGAGCGAGGTCTGGATGAAGCGCTCGGCCTTGCCGTTGGTCCTGGGGGTATAGGGCCTGGTGCGGATGTGCGTGAGGCGCAGCCTGCGGCAGGCGTTCTTGAAGGCGCGGGATCTGTAGCAGGAGCCGTTGTCGGTCATGACGCGCTCGACCTTGACGCCAAGGCGGACGTAGTAGGCGACGGCGGCCTTGAGGAAGGCAACGGCGCTGCGCTTGCGCTCGTCGGGCTTGATCTGGCTGAAGGCGATGCGCGATGCGTCGTCGATGCAGACGTGGACGAACTCCCAGCCGACGCCGCGGCTGTTGCTCTGGCCGGTGCGATCGCCAGTGATGCGGTGGCCGATGCGCTCGAACCTGCCGAGCTTCTTGATGTCGATGTGGATCAGCTCACCAGGCCGCTCGCGCTGGTAGCGGCGGACCGGCGCGGCAGGCTCGAGCGCGCTCAGCCTGTTGAGCCCCAGCCGGCGCAGAACGCGGCTGACCGTGGCGGCGCTGACGCCGACTTCGGCGGCGATCGCCTCGCCGGTCCGGCGCTGGCGGCGCAGCGCCTCGATCTGCTCGATGCGCGTCTGTTCGGTCGGCCGGTACAGGCGGTGCGGCCGCGAGCTGCGGTCCTGCAGGCCGGCTACGCCCTCGCGCTCGTAACGCTCGACCCACTTACGCACCGTGCGCGGGCAAACGCCTACGGCTGCACTGACGGCCTGCGGCGTTTGCCCGCTCAAAACCATCCGCACCATGTGCTCTCGACCCAGCGGCGTTAGCCGGGCATTCTTGTGCATGTCCATCCGGTGCTCCCCGAGGATCAGTTGAAGTCTCGACAACCTCAGCTTCCTCGGCCTGCGCCGGATGGACAACCTATTGAAAGCTCACAGCTAGAGCGCACGCGGCGCCGCCGCGGCACGAACGGCACCATCAGCATCGCCGCCACGAAGGCGATACCCACCGCCAGCCAGGCCTCGTTGAACGACAG
>CAYNOF010000151.1:0-3480 GCA_964398335.1 uncultured Rhizobiaceae bacterium | reverse complement strand
AGGGATGACGGCGAGGTCGGGTCAGCCCAGCTCGATCTGGTAGCGGAAGAAGCCGCGGTTCACGCCGACATCGTCGAAGAGACGCCGCGCCGAAGCCATCACCCGCGCGCTGGCCACGCAATACGGCATCCCGGCCGCGCGCATGGTGGCGCGCGGGCTCGGGCCGTTCGCGCCGGTCGCCAGCAACGACACCGAGGACGGCCGCGCCAAGAACCGGCGCGTCGAGATCGTCAAGCAGTAGGAACCGGTACCGCCGTCATCCCGAGCAAGGAGAGGGATGACGGCGAGGTCGGTTCAGCCCAGCTCGATCTGGTAGCGGATGAAGCCGCGGTTCTCGGCGACATCGTCGTAGAGCCGCCGCGCCGTGGCGTTGGTGTGATGCGTCAGCCAGTGCACGCGCGCCAGCCTGCGTTCGCGCGACCAGTCGCACACCGCCTGGATCAGCGCGCGGCCGACGCCCTTGCCGCGCACATCGGCGGCGGTGAACAGGTCCTGCAGGTAGCAGACGTCCGGCCCCGACGTGCTGGCATGCGGCAGGAAGTGGACGATGCCGACCAGCCTGCCGTCCTCGAGCTTGGCGCCCAGCGCATGCACGCGATCGTCGGCCTGGAACGCCGCCCAGCAGCGGTCGTACTCGGCCTGCGGCATGGTGCGCTCGTAGAAGGTGATGTAGCCGCGGAACAGGACTTCCCATTCGGCGCGGTCGGCAGGGGTGAGCTTTCCGATCGTGAGCATGCGGCCACGCTAGCGAGCCGCGATGGCCACCACGAGCGCAGACTTGTCCCGATCGCTCTACGCGCGGAACTCGTCGCGCCGATAACCCTGCAGGTACAGCAGTGCGGTCAGATCGCCGTGGTCGATGCGCGCGCGCACGGCGGCGGCGACCGCGGGCTTGGCATGGTAGGCGACACCGA
Organism: uncultured Rhizobiaceae bacterium; assembly: GCA_964398335.1. GTDB lineage: Bacteria > Pseudomonadota > Alphaproteobacteria > Reyranellales > Reyranellaceae > JAFAZJ01. The sequence continues at coordinate 2,566 of CAYNOF010000151.1, read as the reverse complement.
GGCCGGCCGCCTGCAGCATCGGCAGATCATTGGCGCCGTCGCCGACCGTCATCGTCTGCGCCATGTGCAGGCCGCGCGACACCGCGAGCTCCTGCAGCGCGGCCAGCTTGGCCTCCTTGCCGAGGATCGGCTCGCCCACCGTGCCGGCCAGGGTCGCGCCGTCGTCGAGCAGGCGGTTGGCGCGGTCCTCGTCGAAGCCCAGCTTCGCGCGCACCATCGCGGTGAAGAAGGTGAAGCCGCCCGACACCAGCGCGCAGTAGGCGCCGTTGGCGCGCATGGTGGCGACCAGCGTGCCTCCGCCCGGCATGTAGCGGATGCGCCTGGCTGCTTCGCCCAGCCGCGCGACCGCGAGTCCCTTGAGCAGCCCGACACGCTCGCGCAACGCGCCGGCGAAATCGATCTCGCCGTTCATGGCGCGCGCGGTGATCGCCGCGATGTGCGCGCGCAGGCCGAGGAACTCGGCCAGCTCGTCGAGCATCTCGTTCTCGATGATGGTCGATTCCATGTCGGCGACCAGCAGCCGCTTGCGGCGATGCGCGACCGGCTGCGCCACGGCGTCGATGGGGCGGTTCTCCAGCGCGACGCGGATGGCGTCGGACGCGTCGGTGCCGTCGAACGGCAGGTCGACCGCGACTCCGTCGGCGAGCCAGATGGCGGAATCGGCGCGTACGCCCAGCGCCTGCGCCACGGACTCGACGCAGGCGCGGTCGATCGCCGGCTTGGCCGGATCGGCAATCAGCGTCAGGACGTGAGTCACGAAAGCGGCCTCCGCGAAAGCGGCGCACTATGATCAGATGGCACCGTTGCGTCCACCGCGCACTGGCATGATATCTAGCGCCATGGTCAGCGACCAAATCCGTGCAGTCCTTGCCGCGAAGGCCGATGCGCTCGTGCAGCGGTCGGCGGGCGATCTGGCCGCCCTCATTCATGCGGATTTCGTCTACGTGAATTCCAGCGGCAGGATGTTCGACAAGGCGGGCTACATAGCCAACGCGACCGGCGCGGGCAGGATCGTGTTCCACGAGCAGAAAGTCAGCGACCTGGACGTAAGGCCGTTCGACGGCTTCGCCGTGGCGACGATGATCCTGCACGACAGCTTCTCTGTTGACGGGCGAAACGTCGTCGGGACGTTTCGCTCACTCTGCGTCTTCAGCCAGGTGGATGGCCGATGGCAGTGGATCGCTGGCCAGACGATGACAGTGCCCGCCGCCTAGGCGGCGCGGAGCGCACGGCGCTGATCGTCACCGGCCCCACCGCGTCCGGCAAGTCGGCGCTCGGCCTCGAGATCGCCGCACGCGTCGGCGGCGTGATCATCAACGCCGATGCGATGCAGACCTATGGCGCCTTTCCGATTCTCACCGCGCAGCCGACCGCCGAGGAGCGTGCCGCGGTGCCGCACGCTCTCTACGGTGTGCTGCCACTGACGGAGAAGCTGAGTGCGCAGCGCTGGCGCGAGCTGGCGCTGCTCGAGATGGCGCGCGCGGTCGCGGCGGGGCGCGTGCCGATCTTGCTGGGCGGCACCGGGCTCTATCTCAAGACGCTGACTCAAGGTCTGGCGCAGGTGCCCGATGTGCCGTCGGCTTTCCGCGAGCGGGCCAATGCGGAGTGGGATGCATTGGGCGCTGTGGCCTTCCAGGCGCGGCTCGCTCGACACGATCCGCGGACGGCGGCGCGGCTGAAGCCGAACGACCGCCAGCGCCATGTGCGCGCGTGGGAGGTGTGGTTGGCGACGGGTCGGGCTCTATCCGCCTGGCAGCAGGCGCCGGCAGAGGGCGGGCCGCCGGGGTGGCGCTTTCGGACTTTGGTATTGGCGCCGCCACGTGGGGTGCTGCGGTCGAAGATCGCCCTCAGGTTCGATGCCATGGTGGCGGCAGGCGTCGTCGAGGAGGTTCGGCCGGTATGGCGGGCTGTGCGGGAGGGGCGGATGGCGTCGGGCCTGCCGGGGCTGAAGGCGCATGGCGCGCCGGAGCTGTTCCGGTATCTCGATGGCGAGATCGATCTGGCCGAGGCGGTGCGGATCGCAGTCGACCACACCCGGCAATATGCAAAGCGTCAGATGACGTGGCTGCGTCATCAGATTGTTGCTGATTTTGTTCTTGAGGAGACATCTTCGGACGATATCGAGGCGTTCTTGAAATTTTCGGACAATTCAGAGACCTGAAACTTTACGTTTGTTTGCGATTTCGGGTTGACCCCGGCAGGGACCGTGGTTAAGGTCCGCCCCGCCGCGAAGCCTCTGCTTCGCGGCTCGTTTTTCCAGTGGAGAGGGCCATGACTGCCGAGAGCAAGACGACCGGTGCCGACCTGGTGATCAAGACGTTGATCGACCAGGAGGTCGAGGTCGTCTTCGGCTATCCCGGCGGCGCCGTCCTTCCGCTCTACGACTCGATCTTCAAGCAGAACCGGCTGCGCCACATCCTGGTGCGCCATGAGCAGGCCGCGGTGCATTCGGCCGAGGGCTATGCCCGCTCCACCGGCAAGGTGGGGGTGGTGCTGGTGACCTCCGGCCCCGGCGCCACCAATGCGGTGACCGGCCTGACCGACGCGCTGATGGATTCGATCCCGA
>CAYNOF010000150.1:0-5944 GCA_964398335.1 uncultured Rhizobiaceae bacterium | reverse complement strand
CTACCACTACTTCCCGCGCCTGAAGGCGCGCCGCGCCAGCCAGGCGGGCTACACCTCGGGCGGCGAACAGCAGATGTGCGCCATCGGCCGCGCGCTGATGAGCCGGCCCAACACCATCCTGCTCGACGAGCCGTCGATGGGCCTGGCGCCGCAGCTGGTCGAGGAGATCTTCGAGATCGTGCGCCGGCTCAACGAGGAGCAGGGCGTGTCGCTGCTGCTGGCCGAGCAGAACACGAACATCGCGCTGCGCTACGCCCATTACGGCTACATCCTCGAGAACGGCCGCGTCGTGCTCGACGGCGACGCCGCGTCCTTGCGCGAGAACGAGGACGTGAAGGAATTCTATCTCGGCATGTCGGGCGAGGGCCGCAAGAGCTTCCGCGACATCAAGCACTACCGCCGGCGCAAGCGCTGGCTTTGACGGAGGCCGGTCTCAACCCGATGACGGCGGTCAACTTCGCCGTATCAGGCCGAACACCAGGCTGACGGCGAACAGCACCAGGAAGACCAGGAACAGGATGCGCGCGATGTCGGTCGCGGCCGCGGCGATGCCGCCGAAGCCGAACACCGCGGCGATCAGCGCGATGATCAGGAAGGCGATGGCCCATCTCAGCATGTCGAACTCCTAACTTTCAGGGGCGCCCCGAGCGCGTGATGATCAGCGCCATCAGCCCGACCACGAGGTAGGCGGCGCCGACGATCGCCGCGGCGTAGACCGCGCCCAGCGCATTCATCAGCGCCAGGAAGGCCGCCGCCGTCAGGAAGGCCGCGCCGATCGCGACCAGGGCGGCGATGGCGAGGTACAGCGCGATGCGCCGGGCGACGCGCCGCGCGACGACCGCCGCGACCGCGATGCCATAGAGCGCCAGTGTCCTGGGCAAGCCGGCCAGGCTGAAGGCCGAGGACAACGCGGTCGTGACGAGCGACATGGACGCGGCGCGCCGGTCAGCGGCGACGCAGCATCAACGCCAGCAACGCACCCACGCCCAGGGCGATCGCGACCGAGGTCAACGGCCGCTCGCGGATGGTCTCCTCGAGCATCTCCTCGGTGTTGTGCGCCGCGGTCTTCGCACGGTCGTACGCCACGTGCGCGGTCTCGCTCACCGTGTCGCGCGCGCGATGCGCCAGGTCGTCGACCAGCGCCGAGGCCTGCGACAGCAGGCGGCGGCCATTGTCAGCGATCGACGTGGCGGTCGAGCCGCCCTCGCGCGCGGTGTCCTCGATCGAGGCGGCGAGGCTGGCGATCTGCTTCTTCATCGCGGCGACTTCGCGCGAGAAGTCTGTCATCGATATCGCGGAGTTGCGGGCCATGGGTCGTCTCCGGTTGTTTGTGGCAAACGGCCGGGGCCGGCCATCGCGGCGTCGGCCATTCGTGCGCGGTTAACGCGACGGCTCGGCCGACGTTCCCGCGTGCGACGGCGGTGGCGGGTCGTGGTCCTGGCATGCGAAAAATGCCGCCATGGCCGATAGCTTTGCCGCCTCCCTGATCGCCTGGCTGACTGCCGAGGGCCTGCGGGGCACGCCGCATGGCGCGTTGATCGACGCGCTGTGCCGCCGGCTGGTCGACGCCGGGTTGCCGCTGATGCGCGTCTGGATCGGCACCGACGTGCTCGATCCGGTCGTCGGATCGCGCGGTGTCGCGTGGCGGCGCGGTGCGGGCATCAGCACCGACCAGTTCGAGCGCAGCCGCTATATCGAGCGCGACGACGGCTGGCTGAAGAGCCCGTTCTACACGCTGCTGCAGTCCGGCCGCACCTCGCTGCGCGTGCGACTCGACGACGGCTTTGCTGCCGGCACCTTCCCGATCCTCGACGAGCTGCGCGCCGCCGGCGGCACCGACTACCTGGCCTGCGCCGCCTATCTCGGCCGCGGCGCCACCGTAGGCGAGGTCGACGAGGTCATCGCCTCCTGGCTCACCGACCGGCCCGGCGGGTTCCGTGATGAGGAGATCGCCCTGTTCGGCGCGCTGATGCCGACCCTCGCGCTGGTGCGCAATGCGGCGCTCAGCGTCGAGACCGCGCGCATCCTGCTCGACGTCTATCTCGGCCGCGATGCCGCGCAGCGCGTGCTCAAGGGCAACGTCGTGCGCGGCCAGGCCGAGCCGATCACGGCGGTGATCTGGTTCAGCGATCTCGCCGACTATACCCGCATCGCCGATACCCTGCCGCGCGAGCAATTGCTGGCGCTGCTCAACGACTATGCCGAGGCGATCATCGCCTGCCTCGAGCGGCACGGCGGCAATGTGCTGAAGTTCATGGGCGACGGCATGCTGGCGATCTTCCCCGGCGAGGACGCAGCCGACGCGTCCGGCCGCGCGCTCGCCGCCGCACGGGACGCAAGACGCGCCGTGGCCGAGGTCAGCGCACGCCGTGTCGGTGCCGGGCTCGCCGTCAGCGACCTCTATCTCTCGCTGCATGTCGGCGAGCTGCTCTACGGCAATTTCGGCGGGCCCACGCGGCTGGACTTCACCGTGCTGGGCCCGGCGGTCAACGAAGCCAGTCGCATCGCCGCGCTGTCGCGCACCTTGGACTGCAAGGTGATCCTCTCCTCGGCCTTCGCGCAGGCGCTGAACCGGCGAGATGCCCTGGTGTCGCTGGGCCGCTACGCGCTGCGTGGCGTCGCCCTGCCGCAGGAATTGTTCACGCCGGATCCGACCGCGGCGGGCGCATGATCTTCGTCGTCCTCGGCGCGCTGCTGGTGGTGCTGGTCGTGGCGCCGCAATGGTGGGTCCGGCACACGCTGCGCCGCCACGCCGACGAGCGCGCGGATTTTCCCGGCACCGGCGGCGAGCTGGCGCGCCACCTGCTCGATCGAGCCGGGCTGAGCGACGTGACGGTCGAGGTCACGCCCGACGGTGACCACTACGACGGCGCGGCGCGCGCCGTGCGGCTGACGTCGCCGGTGCATGACGGCCGTTCGGTGACCGCGGTGGCGGTGGCGACGCACGAGGTTGGCCACGCGCTGCAGCATGCCGAGGGCATGCCGATCTTCCACTGGCGCATGCGCCTGGCGCGCGGCGGCATCGTGATCGAGAAGGTCGCCAGCGTGATCCTGCTGCTGACGCCGATCCTCGGCGCCCTCACGCGCGCGCCGGCGGTGGTGTTCCTCGAGATCGGCATCGGGTTGGCGCTGCTGGGCAGCCGCGTGGTGGTGCACCTGGTCACCCTGCCGGTCGAGCTCGACGCCAGCTTCGGCCGCGCCCTGCCGCTGATCCGCGACGAGGGCTACCTGCCGCCCGCCGACGTGCCGGCGGCCGAGTCGGTGCTCAAGGCTGCCGCCTGGACCTACGTGGCCGCCGCGCTGATCAGCCTGATCGACGTGACGCGCTGGATTCGCGTGCTGCGCTGAACCGCCAGGACGCTACTATCGCGGTATCGGAGGAACGCCCATGTCGAAATACTACGACACGCTGGAAACCCGCGACCCGGCCGAGCGCGAGAAGGCGCAGATGGCGGCGCTGCCGGCGCAGATCGCGCACGCCAAGGCCAACTCGTCCTTCTTCGCCGAGAGCCTCAAGGACGTCGACCCCGCCGGCGTCACCAGCCGCGCGGCGCTGGCGAAGCTGCCGGTGCTGCGCAAGTCGGCACTGGGCGCGCTGCAGAAGGCCAAGCCGCCGATGGGCGGGCTACTGGGCGTGCCGATGAGCCAGATCCGCCACATCTTCATGTCGCCCGGACCGATCTTCGAGGTCGACACCGACGAGAAGGATTTCTTCCGCGGCGCGCGCGGCATGTACGCCGCCGGCTTCCGCGCCGCCGATATCGTGCACAACACCTACGCCTATCACCTCACGCCCGCCGGCATGATGATGGAGTCCTCGATCCGCGCCATCGGCTGCGCCGTGATCCCGGCCGGCGTCGGCAACACCGAGCTGCAGCTCGACGCCATCGAGCTGATCAAGCCCACCGCCTATGTCGGCACGCCGTCCTTCCTGCGCATCCTGCTGGAGAAGGCCAGGGAGCTCGGCCGCGACGTCTCGTCGATCAAGAAGGCGGTGGTCGGCGCCGAGGCCTTTCCGCCGGCGCTGCGCAAGGAATTCAACGAGCGCGGCATCTTCGCGCTGCAGGGCTACGGCACGGCGGATCTCGGCAGCATCGCCTACGAGAGCGAGGCGATCGAGGGCATGATCATCGACGAGGGCGTGATCGTGGAGATCGTGCGCCCCGGCACCGGCGATCCGCTGCCCGAGGGCGAGGTCGGCGAGGTCGTGGTGACGACCTTCAACAAGGCCTATCCGCTGGTGCGCTTCGGCACCGGCGACCTGTCGGCGGTGATGTCCGGCATCAGCCCCTGCGGGCGCACCAACACCCGCATCAAGGGCTGGATGGGCCGCGCCGACCAGCGCACCAAGGTCAAGGGCATGTTCGTCGATCCCGAGCAGGTGATCGCCGTGCAGAAGCGCCACCCCGAGCTGGCCAAGGTGCGGCTGGTGGTCGACTGGGTCGACAAGCAGGACGTGATGACCCTGCATGCCGAGGTCGCCGGCGGCGGCTCGCCCGAACTGGCCCAGGCGGTCGAGGCCCGCATCCAGAGCCTGTGCAAGGTGCGCGGCGGCGTGAGCTGCGCCGCGCCCGGCAGCCTGGCGAACGACGGCAAGGTGATCGCCGACGTGCGCAAGTACGACTGACCCGCGCCCGCTCCGACCGCCGCAGGGCCAGAAACGGGCGCCCCGGGGCGGGGCGGTAGACTGGCCCCGTGGTCGGCGGTCAGCCCGCCTCAGTTCACGTCGAGTTGCAGGCCTTCCTTGTCGATGACGCCCTTCCACAGGGCGATCTGCTTGTTGACGAACTCGGCGAAGGCGGCGGGCGGCGTCCAGGCCGGGTAGCCGGCCATCTGGCTGAAGCGCTCCTTGGTCCCCGGCAGATCGATCCAGTCCTTGAGGGCGAGGTTGTAGGCCTCGACGATGGGCGCGGGCGTACCAGCCGGCAGGAACACGCCGAACCAGGCCGAGACGTCGAACGGCGCCAGCTCGGGCAGCGCCTCGCGGATCGGTGCCAGGTCGGGCACCATCGGGTTGCGCTGGGCCGAGGTCAGCCCGATGGCGCGCAGCTTGCCGGCGCGCATGAACTCGACCGAGCTGGTCAGGTTGTCGAAGAAGCAGTGGGTCTGGCCGGCGATGAGGTCCTGCAGCGCCGGCGCCGCGCCGCGATCGGGAACGTGGGTCGCCTTGGTCCCGGTGAGCTGCAGGAACCAGGCGCCGCACAGATGCGGCGACTGGCCGGTGCCCGAGGAGGCATAGGAAACCTTGCCATTCTCAGCCTTCAGCCAGGCGACGAACTCCGGCACCGTTTTGGCCGGCACCGAGGGATGCACCACCAGTACGTTGGGCGTGGCGATGACATTGGCGACCGGGACCAGGCCGTCGGGCTTGTAAGGCATGTTGCGGTAGAGCGAATAGGCGATCGACTGCGGGCCGATATTGCCCATCAGCATGGTGTGGCCGTCGGGCGTGGCCTTGGCGACCTCGGTCGAGCCGATCACGCCGCCTGCACCCGATTTGTTGTCGATCACCACCGAACCGCCCCATTTCTGCTGAAGATACTGGCCGATCAGGCGGGCAACGACGTCGGTGGTTCCACCCGGCGCCGCCGGCACGACGAAGCGCACCGTCTGGGTCGGCTTCCAGGCCGACTCGGCGCGGGCGAGGGCCGGCATGGCCAGCAGGGGTGCGGCCGCCAGCAGACGGCGGCGGTTGAGGGGGAAATTGGTGCTCAAGGCGTGCTCCCTACGCGTGTTTCCCGCCTGTTATACGGGGCTGATCGGCCCCTGTTCAATTCATGCCCATGCGACCGCAAATCCGCTGGCGGAGCGGTCGCGACTGCCGTACATCGTGGGTCGCTGGCGGGCCACGATTCGAAACGGTTTCGCAAGATCGACCCGCCGGTTGCCCCTTCTTCCTCAACAGGAGCCTCGGCCCATGTGGCGCTCCCTCAAGACAATCGCG
>CAYNOF010000149.1:0-4595 GCA_964398335.1 uncultured Rhizobiaceae bacterium | reverse complement strand
CGAGCCGGCGCTGGCGCTGCGCCTGCAGCCGGCGCACGAGGCGGCGGGCTTCGTAGTCGACGTCGCCTATGACGGCGAGGAAGGCTGGCATCTCGGCGACACCGAGACATATGACGCCGTCGTGCTCGACCTCGGCCTGCCGCGCATCGACGGCGTCTCGGTGTTGCAGCGCTGGCGCGAGGCCGGCCGCACCACGCCGGTGCTGATCCTCACCGCGCGCGGCCGCTGGTCGGAGAAGATGGCGGGCTTCAACGCCGGCGCCGACGACTACATGACCAAGCCGTTCGAGATGCAGGAAGTGGTCTATCGCCTGCGCGCCCTGATCCGGCGCGCCTCGGGCCATGCGCAGCCCGAGCTGGCCTGCGGCCCGCTGCGCCTCGACACCAACACCGCGCGCGTGACGAAAGACGGCGTGCCCGTCCCGCTCACGGCACAGGAGTTCCGCATCCTCGCCTACCTGATCCACCATCCCGACCGTGTCGTCAGCCGCACCGAGCTGATGGAGCACGTCTACGACCGCCACTTCGACAGCGACTCCAACGTGCTCGAGGTCCTGCTCGGCCGCATCCGCCGCAAGGTCGGTGCCGACCTGATCCAGACGGTGCGCGGCCAGGGCTACAGGATGACGGCGGGCGGCCCATGACGGCGGCGGCGGCAGACGACGCCACACGCCCGGCGGCGTCGCTCTTCGTCCGTCTCGTCGCCGCGGCGGTGATCTGGCTGGCGGCGATGCTGGCGATCGGCGGCGTCGTGTTGGCGCTCGCCTTCCGCGATTCGGTCGAGCGCGAATTCACCACCCGGCTCGACGCCCTGCTGAAGGCGATGATCGCCGCGACCGACATCGCGACCGACGGCACGGTGGTCCTGGTGCGTCCGCTGGGCGATCCGCGCTTCGACCGGGTGTTCTCCGGATGGTACTGGCAGGTGAGCGAGCCCGGCGGACGCCAGGTGCGCTCGCGCTCGCTGTGGGACAGCGTCATCCCGCCGGTCGACGGCGGCGCGGGCCTGCACACGCGCCGCATCGCCGGGCCCAACGGCGAGACGCTGCTGGTGGTCGAGCGCGATCTCGTATTCCCCGGCGCAAGTGGGCCGGTGCATCTGCTGGTCGCCGGCGATTTGCGCGAAGTCGACGACGGCGTGGTGCGATTCAACCTGCTGCTGATCACGGCGCTCGGGCTGATGGGGCTGGGCATGGCGATCGCCGTCGTCATCCAGGTCCGCTACGGCCTGCGCCCCCTGCGCGCGATGGCGGCCGATCTGCGCGCGGTGCGCGAAGGCGTCCAGGCGCGGCTGTCGGGACGCTATCCGCGCGAGGTCGCGCCGCTGGCCGACGCCATGAACGGCGTCCTCGACAAGGACGCGGCGCTGATCGAGCGCGCGCGCACCCATGTCGGCAACCTGGCGCACGGACTGAAGACCTCGCTGGCGATCGCCTCGGCCGAACTCGAGGGCGCCACCGACCGCAAGGTGCTGGCCGAGCAGCTCGAGGTGATGCGCCGGCTGGTCGAGCACCATCTCGGCCGCGCCTCGGCGGTGGCCGGCGCCGGCCGCTCGATCGGCACGCGGGTCGCGCTGCGCCCGGTCGCCGAGGCCATCGCCGCCGCGCTCGCCAAGGTGTTCGCTGAGCGCAAACTGGCCATCGATGTCGATGTCGGGCCCGACCTGGCGTTTCGCGGCCATCGCGAGGATCTGGAGGAGATCCTCGGCAATCTGATGGAGAATGCGTGCAAATGGGCGCGCGGGCGCGTCGCGGTGGCGGCGCGCGACGACGGTGCGGCGCTGGTGATGTCGGTCGACGACGACGGGCCGGGCATGCCGCAGGCGGAGGCCGACGACGCGGCCCGGCGCGGCCGGCGCCTCGACGAGAAGGTTCCCGGCTGGGGCCTCGGGCTGGCGATCGTCGCCGACCTCGTGCAGGTCAATGGCGGCGAGATGCGCCTGCAGCGCTCGGGCCTGGGCGGGCTGTCGGCGGTGGTGCGTATTCCCCATCCGTAGCCCGGCCATGCGAATTCCGGCGGGAAGGCCGGCGCGAAACCGCCGGATCGGGCCCGCATCAATGTTTTACACACGCGAAACGAGTCGCCACTATAGTCCCGTGGTTTTGGGCCTTGAGGGAGAGGCCCAGCAATTTCCAAGCGGGACCGAACGATGAACGACGTAAGGTATAGCGCGCCCAGTACGCTGGACGAGGCCGTCAAGGCCATGCTGGCCGCCAACGGCACAGGCCGCATCCTGGCCGGCGGCACGGATCTTCTGGTGCAGATGCGCTCGGGCATGCAGAAGCCCGGCGTGATCGTCGACATCAAGAAGATCGACGAGATGATGACGATCACCGATCTGGGTGGCGGTTCGTTCCGGATCGGTGCTGCGGTCAGCGGCGCGGTCATCGGCGAGCACAAGGCGCTGAAGAAGGCGTGGCCCGGCGTGGTCGAGGCCATCAACCTGATCGGCTCGAAGCAGGTGCAGGGCCGCGCCTCGGCCGGCGGCAACCTGTGCAACGCCTCGCCGGCGGCCGACAGCGGCCCGGCGCTGGTCGCCGCGGGCGCCATGCTCACCATCCAGGGGCCGACCGGCCGGCGCGAGATTCCGGTCGAGAAGCTGCATGCCGGTCCCGGCCGCACCAATCTGCAGCCCGGCGAGATCCTGGTCAGCTTCACCCTGCCGGCGCGGCCCAAGGGCTCGAGCGACGCTTACCTGCGCCTGATCCCGCGCACCGAGATGGACATCGCGGTGGTCGGCGTCGGCGTGAACCTCACCATCGCCGGCGGCAAGTGCACCGCGGCGCGTGTCGGCCTCGGTGCCGTGGCACCGACCGTGCTGCTGGTCGAGGATGCCGGCAAGGCGCTGGTCGGCTCGTCGCTCGACGAGGCGGCGCTGGAGAAGGCGGCAGCCGCCTGCCGTGCGGCCTGCAAGCCGATCAACGACAAGCGCGGCACCATCGAATACCGCACCAAGATCGCCGGCGTGCTGCTGAAGCGCAGCGCCGCGATCGCCATCGAGCGCGCGAAGGGGAATTGATCGTCATGGCCAAGCTGCACATCACCACCACCATCAACGGCGAGCCGACCGAGTTCCTCTGCGATCCCACGCAGTCGATGCTCGACGTGCTGCGCGACACGCTCGGGCTGACCGGCAGCAAGGAAGGCTGCGGCTCGGGCGATTGCGGCGCCTGCTCGATCACGCTCGACGGCCGCCTGGTCTGCTCCTGCCTGATGCTGGCCGCCGAGGCCGAGGGCAAGAAGGTCGAGACCGTGGAAGGCATCGCCCAGGGCGACCACCTGCATCCGCTGCAGAAGAAGTTCGTCGAGTTCGCGGCCCTGCAATGCGGGATCTGTACGCCCGGCTTCCTGGTCGCGTCGAAGGCCCTCTTGGCCAAGAACCCCAATCCGACAGAGACCGAGGTGCGCTTCTGGCTCGCCGGCAATCTCTGCCGCTGCACCGGTTACGACAAGATCGTTCGCGCGGTCATGGAAGTGGCCGCTGAGATGAGAGGAGCCGCCTGATGAGCACCGGCAAGTACAAGTGGATCGGCACCCGTGTCGATCGTCCCGACGGCGCCGACAAGGTGACCGGCCGCGCCCGCTTCGGCGCCGACTTCAACATGCCCGGCCAGCTGATCGGCCGCGTGCTGCGCAGCCCGCATGCGCACGCGATCATCAAGTCGATCGACACCTCGGCGGCCGAGAAGCTGCCGGGCGTGAAGGCCGTGATGACCGCCAAGGATCTGCCCGACCAGCCCAACCTGATCGTGCCCACCGGCGAGATGCAGGTGAACCTGCGCGACATCACCCGCAACATCCTGGCGCGCGAGAAGGCGCTGTTCGAAGGCCATCCCATCGCCGCCGTCGCCGCGACCTCGGATGCCATCGCGCGGCAGGCGGTCGACCTGATCAAGGTCGAGTACGAGGTGCTGCCGCACGTCATCGACGTCACCGAGGCGATGAAGCCCGACGCGCCGGTGCTGCATGACCATCTGATCACCGAAGGCGTGAAGCCGCCGCCGACCAAGGCGTCGAACATCGCCAAGCGCATGGACAACGCCAAGGGCGACATCGAGGCCGGCTGGAAGCAGGCCGAGATCGTCGTCGAGCGCGAGTACACCACGCAGGCCGTGCACCAGGGCTACATCGAGCCGCACGCCTGCCTCGCCAGCGCGGCGGAAGACGGCCAGGTGCAGATCTGGTCGACCACGCAGGGCCATTTCCAGGTGCGCGGCTTCTGCAGCCGCCTGCTGGGCATCGAGACCTCGCAGATCCGCGTCACGCCGACCGAGATCGGCGGCGGCTTCGGCGGCAAGACCGTGGTCTACCTCGAGCCGATCGCGGTGCGCCTGTCGCAGAAGGCAGGCAAGCCGGTGAAGATGGTGATGACCCGCGAGGAAGTGTTCCGCGCCTCCGGTCCGGCTCCTGGCGGCACCGTGCGCGTCAAGCTCGGCGCCAAGAAGGACGGCACCATCGTCGCCGCCGAGTGCGAGATCGCGCTGCAGGCCGGCGCCTTCCCGGGCTCGCCGCTCGGGCCGGCCTGCTGGACCAGCTTCGCCTGCTACGACATCCCCAACCTCAAGGTCGTCGGCTTCGACGTGGTGAGCAACCGCG